>CAYVVK010000980.1:0-2190 GCA_964454855.1 uncultured Phaeodactylibacter sp.
TGGGCTCTCACAACCGCCTGGCATTCAAAAGCGTCCAACCTTAGACGGGTAGCCCGGCCGGGCAATGGCGCGCTCATCCTGATAAGGCACCATATGGTACCCGTCCCAGTAGTTGATCTTTTGGGGTACGATCAAGAGGGTATCCTTTTCTTTATTGAGTTGAAAAGTGAAGATCCGGTCCCACTTGCTTTCATCCTCGAAACTGGCCAATACTTCTACCCAGGGCGGCTGAACCATGAGGATCTTGTACTGATAAAAGTGTTGGTTCAACAGGTAAACGCCTTCTCCGTCTTGCTCTGCATCAAGGTAAAAGAAGGGTTGATAGAAATCGGGATGTTGATCCAGCAGGCAGTAGTTCAGATAGCCCTCCATCAAAGTTCGCGCCTCGGCTTCTGAGATTTGGCTCTGGCTGTAAAGGGGCAGGCTGATCAGCAGGGAGATTAGCACTTGAAATATTCTTCTCATGGATATTAGTTGTTTTTTCTTTGGTAACGAACCGCTTCAGCGGCTTTGCTCTCTAAATCTTTTATGCGTTCTAATTGATCGGTGTTACACAATTTCCGAAATTGGGGGCTCTTCCGGATTGACCTGGCCCCACCAACTGTAGGCATTCCTGGGCAGTTGGTGCCGCTCCAAGAGGAACTGTTCCAACTCTTCCGTCAGTTTGCACTTCCGCTCCCTTCCCATTTCATAGCCGGATATAAAGGTGGTGATGGGATGTTTGGATACTTCACCGTACATGCCGGTCCGGGTGAGATAGGGAAGTAGGGGGGTGAGGTCTTTTTTTCATTTCATCAGAATCTGTTGAAAAGCTAGCATGAAAATGAGGTTTAATGTCGTCAACTTAGGGACCGGCATTTATAGTTCTCCAAGCCAGAATTTTGCTTCGCATCTAGTTCGCTTCGCGCCTGCCTTCGGCGGTCGTGGCCGATTCACATCGTGCCTGCTTCGCGGTCGCGTCTGCGTGGTGCGAACCTTGACTTGCTCTTTTTAACTTCGGTGAGCGTCGCTTCGCTCCTTAGAGTTCCGGCTCGCGGCGTTAAAATCCCGAAAGCTTTCGGGACGCCGATGCTTAGGCATCGCCTGCGTCCGTCTGTACAGCCGGATAATTTTTTTGCCTTGCGAGCCGAAAAAATAGCTGCGCCAATTTTTCACATATCCCGACTTAAAGAACTTTAACTTGAAATTGCACCCTAACTTCCTTTCTCATAGTAGATCGGTTAGTTAATCAGTCAATCAGTACTATTTTACAAACTTGTATATGGCCAATAGCAACACCTAATCCCTTTAGAGGTGGAAATTTAGGCGAGTCCTTCTTCTTGATGATAATCTGAGCATCAATGAAATAGCCAAATTTCTCAAAGTCGAATTCTACCCCTCTTTTTGTTCTACCATATACTTGGAAAGTATCCGCCACAGGAAAATCATCCGAATCGAGGGTCAACATGGTTTCAACCCTTTCCCGGCCGGGTGGGGAATTCAAGCTATATCTATTTAGCTTAATGTATACTCTTTCTTCACTTTTTTTTGCCACTTTATATCTTCCTTTAAGTATAATAGTCCATTTATTTTTTTTACCCCATTCCAAGGGTTGATAGTTTATTCTGAAAAGAAATTGTTGGTTTATTGGATACCGGATACGGTATAATCCTTTGGGAGCGTCCGCCGACAGATAAACGGTTCCGCCGTAATGGTTGATATTGCTTAAAACCAAATCTGGATCGGTTCCCGGCGGATAAGGACGTACATCATAGTCTAACTTCTCTCCGAATTGAATGTATTCTGCTGACTGCTCATCTACTATTCCCGTTGCGCCAACACTCGTCCAGCAATTATCAAAGAGAAATCTTTTTTCTATTTCCGGTATAACTGCATCAATAATTTTTTGTTTCTCCTCTTCTGAGTTGACAACACCAGCACAATTCAAATTGAATAAGCTGCCAATTAATATACAGAATAGAACGTTCAGACCTCTATGTTTAACAATGCTGTTTTTCATTTTCAAAATTATTGAGTGAGCAAATTTTTTATGTCCGTCTTTTTTATTGTATGTCCTCAGTTCAAATGCTGGGTATCGGACAATCTTACCTTGTTTTTTACTTCGTTCTGCATCATCTCCTCTGAGCGCTTTCAAGGCTTCTGAAAAAGGAAAATATTTGAAATCATCATAAATGAGGGGAGTGGAAATTT
>CAYVVK010000981.1:0-2189 GCA_964454855.1 uncultured Phaeodactylibacter sp.
GAAAACGATAGAAATAGAAGATATCCAGGCGTCAGGACGATTTGCAGGCCCTTGGCGGGCGTTCCGACACCTCGACATCTTGACAGTTCGACTTATCATTGCTTCGCCTCCAGCGTAACTCCCTCCTGAACAGGCACCGTCTGCAGGTACGCCCAGATGGCGCTGATGTCTTCATCTGTCAGCAGGGTGTATTTAGGCATGGCGGGGCTCAGGCCTTTGCCATCCGCACCCTGCCCGAAGCGCACGGCCTGGGCGAACTGCTCTTCCGTCCATTTGCCGAGGCCCTTTTCCGGGTGCATGGTGATATTGGCGGAAGGCACCAGCTCGGTTTCAAACTGCGGGTGCTTGAGCATATTGCCGCCCGCCAGATACCCCGGAGAATTTTCGGGATTGATGACATCGACGGTTTCAAAACTTTCCGAGTGGCAGCCGTAACATTCCAACACCCCGGTGAGCAGGTATTTGCCGTAGGCCACCTTATCCGTCGGCGCAGGTGCAATGATCTCTTTACCGGGGTAAGGCAGCGGCTTGAAGGCCAGGTTGGCCAGTATTTTTGCCAGCAAGGTAGGCTCCTGGGGCGGCTGTTTGACATCTACCGGTTGCACCCGGCGGGCATCCGAACGCAGGTAAGCGATCACGCTTTTGACGTCCTCATCGCTCATGTGGTTGAAACGCGGCATGAAGGGCAGGGCGTACTGGCCATCGCGCTTAATGCCGGTGCGAAAGAGATACATCAGCTCACCGTCGGTGTATTTGCCAATACCTGCTTCCGGATGCTGGGTAATATTCTGGGCATAAAAGGTGCCAAAATCCGGGTCTTTTTCCATCAGCCGCCCGGAAAAGTTGCCGTCATCACCCAGATGGCAGATCGCGCAGGTTTGGTTGACAATGAACTCCCCCCGGGCAACACGCGCCGAATCAAGCTCCACGGTTATATCCGGAGCATTGACTTCGTAGTGGGGAATGCCTTTGATATTGAAGTAAAGTGCGACAGCGGCGATCAGCAGTACGACAGCGCCCAGCACGATACCGATAATTTTTAATGCTTTTTTCATGATGATAGAATTTTAGATGCCCTGGTGAAAGTGTGGTTCGAAAAAAAAGTACGACACAAAAATAGGAGCCGTGGGAAAGAGCCGCTTTCGATCTTGTCGCAAAGGCTTTAGAATTTGTCGCAGAAGCTATTTTACACTGATTTTCAACCCACTAGACGCAACAGGCGGAAACACTTGGCCCGATACCATTCTTGCCGGTAGTGAACAAAAAGGGCACTTCCTTTTTTGTAAAAGCACAGTTATCTACCCCGACAAAAGTCATTGCGGTTTAGCACCGCGCGGCTTACCTTCTTACCCATTCAAAAAATTAAAAACGCAGATTCATGAAAAACCTGGAGAAAAAAGTAGCCATCGTCACCGGTGGCGGATCTGGTATTGGTAGGAGCATTGCTATTCTCTACGCTCAAAACGGCGCCAGTGTGTGTGTCGCTGATATTGATGAAGGAGGTGGAAAGGCCACCGTCAAAAAAATTGAGGAAGAAGGCGGCAAGGCCTTTTTCTTCAAAGCGGACACCGGAAAGCCCGAAGACAACAAAAAAATGGTGGAGGCCACCGTGGAAAAGTACGGCGCCCTGCACATCGCCTGCAATAACGCGGGCATCACCGGCCCACAGGCCCTCATCGGAGACTGCGCGACAGAGGAATGGGATGATACCATCCGCATCAACCTCTCCGGCGTGTTCTACGGCATGCGCTACCAGATACCGGAAATGCTGAAAGCGGAAGGCGGCGTGATCATCAATATGTCCTCCATTCTGGGCCAGGTCGGCTTTGAAGGCTCCAGCGCCTATGTGGCGTCCAAGCACGGCCTCGTCGGGCTCACCCAGAATGCCGCGCTGGAATATTCCGGCCAGGGCATCCGCACCATAGCGGTGGCCCCCGGCTTCATACATACGCCGATGATCGAGGAAGCCCTCTCTGATGAAGATGTCAAACAGATACGCCAGCTGCACCCCATCGGCAGATTGGGAAAACCCGAGGAAATAGCCGAACTTGTCCTCTGGCTCAGCTCCGATAAGGCTTCTTTTATCAGCGGGGCTTATATTCCGGCGGATGGAGGTTATCTTTCCCGCTAAACACTTGGACTTTGGACGCAAGATGCCAGATTTCAGATTTCAGACGGCAAGTCATTGA
>CAYVVK010000982.1:0-2180 GCA_964454855.1 uncultured Phaeodactylibacter sp.
ACTTCCATATCTGTGATCGAAGACAGTTGCACGCTCGCCTTTGCCTCGGGCAAAGTACCGGCGGCGCTGAGCAACAACCTGATCGCCGACCACAACCGGGATATGCCGGGCAACAAGGGCCGGCTTGCAGGTGTGATCCCTCCCCATGATAAGCGAATACTTCAATTGCTGGGCCATCTTAAGGATAATCCCGAAGCGGAAAATTATCAGGTGAAGGCAGCCATCGCATTCGGCTTTGCTGCGCACTGCGGATATTCCGGGATCTTCAGCCCGGTTTTCGATGCCTTTGGTACAGCAGAAAGTAGGCGGGAAGCCGCCATTTATCAGGATGCTGCTCTGTTGCAGGCCCTGTCGGAGGAAAGTTCCCGGCTTACTGCCGGCGAGGCCGAGGAGATTATCAGGGTATTGCACCCGCGCGCCATCACCCGCACCCATACCCTCAAGCCCGATTACGATGACGGCCCCGGCTGGGTAAACCGGATGGCGGAATGGCGGAAGGGCACGCTGGATACTTTCGGCCGATACGCCAGTGCCTTCGCCGATCCCGATGCGGCTAAACTAGATAAATACGTCAGCTCTGTCCGTTTCTATGATACTCAGGACCCCGCCCTCCTGGCCTGCCGCCGGGTACTGCGGGGGCTGCGCACCTCTCCTTCCGACATTAAAATGGCTACAGATAAAGGTCGAGACAGCTTGTATGCCAGAGCAGTAACAATGGGTTATGGGAATATACTGGCGGTGGCGGGTTATCTGGAGGGTAAAAAAGGCCGGGATGAGGTGATAAATGCTTTGGGCTTAGGGTAGTTCGTTGATAACCCGGGCGGCAATGGGAAATTGGGCCAGCCTTCTAAGGCTGGACAAAATCGGAAGTCGGAAAGCGGAAGTCGGAAAGATCATGGGCTCTCACAACCGCCTGGCATTCACAAGCGTCCAACCTTAGACGGGTAGCCGGAAATTGCCTCCCGAAAGGAGCCGGCCCTATTGCAGGGCTACTGCCGCCTCCGCACTATGCTGATACCCATATCGTATCGCCATAGCCCGAATCACCCCACTTTCCGGCGCTTCCATCTCCACCGGCCCGGTATAAAGCTTCCACTGCGGCCAGCCGGGCGCCGTGCCCTGCTGTGTAGTGTAAGCGATCGAAGCCCCTTTGGTAGGCGATGAAATGCTTATCCGCCACTTTCCATCGGGCAATTCTTCAGCGGTTATTTCCGGCTGCCCGGTGAGCGGCTGTATGCCGTTGGGCCACATCCGTTCTATGAGTTCCGGCTCGGGGATCATGCCCAGATCGCCGTACTTTTTCTGCCAGTCCGTATGAGCCTGGCGCAGGCGTTCCAGTTCCTTTCGGTAGCGGGGGTTGCCTGCCAGGTTGTTCAGCTCATAGGGGTCTGTGGTGATGTCGTAGAGCTCTTCTTCGGGCTTGCTTTGCCGAAACCACAATTCCTGTACCTCGTTCAACGCTCCGGCTTCGTGCAGGCGGACGAGCTCATTCATCAGATCCATATTACGGCGGTAAGAAATATCCCCGATATAAGGCCGCGCCGGGAAGTAGTTTTTGATGTACTTGAAGCGCTGGCCCTTCACTGCCCGGCGTGTATCCTGGTGGAAGTCCATGCGGTCGCGGGCGGCGTAGATGTATTGCCGGGGTTCTTTTACAGCGTAGGAGCCGGCAAATGCTCTTCCCTGAATGTATCCCGGCGGCTCCACCCCTGCCAGGGACAGCGTCGTCGGCGCCATATCCACAAAGCTGAGCAGTTGGCCATCCACCGTGCCGGCCTTCCGTTTGTCCGGATAGCGGATGAGGAGGGGTGCCTGGAGGCCGGTATCGTAGATCTCTCTTTTCCAGCGGGGCAGGCCATCGCCGTGATCGCTGAAAAAGATGACGATGGTATTTTCAAGCAGGCCATCGGCATCCAGGGCGTCCAGTACGGCGCCTACCTGCCGGTCGCAGAGGGCGATGTTGTCGTAGTGGCGGGCGATGTCTTTTCGGATGATCGGATTGTCGGGATAGAAAGGCGGCAGCGGTACGGCATCCGGATCGGTATAGGATTGGTCCAGTTTGCGCTCGCCGAGGTAAGTGCGCTGGAACTTCCAGCGCTCGACGGGGTTCTGCGGGGAATAGGGCGGCAGTTCCACCTGCTCCGGGTCGGGCGTTTGGGAATTGGTTTGCCGGTACCAGA
>CAYVVK010000983.1:0-2178 GCA_964454855.1 uncultured Phaeodactylibacter sp.
CGGGTGGTGGTGAAGTACATGTTGCCCGGCACGTACTGCCCCTTGCGGATCAGCGCCTGGCTGATGAGGTGCTCGGCGCCCCTGCCCTGGTGAGTGGGCACCATATATTTATAGCCGTAGCATCGGCGGACGGTTTCTTCGAGGTGGTAGAAGTTTCGCGAGCCCGCGTAGGCCTCGTCGCCGAGCATGAGGCCGGCCCATTGCCGGTCAGACATGGCGCTGGTGCCGCTGTCGGTGAGCAGGTCGATGTACACCTCTGCCGACTTCAGCAAAAAGGTATTGTAGCCCGCCGCCCGGATGGCGCGTTCGCGCTCGGCGCGGGTAGACATGCGGATGGGTTCCACCATTTTGATCTTCCAGGGTTCGGCCCAGGAGCGGCGCCCGGCCTGTTCTCCCATGGTTTTGAAGCGATGTGGGCTCATATCTTTTGGTTTTATTTGGTTGAATGTTTTTATCACTAAGGTTTTGGGTGACGCCCTGGCTTGGGCTGTCGCTCGCTTTATAGCCACGAACCTGCCTGCCCAGCTGGCACTGGCCAGGTAGGCAGGGACACCAAGAGCCATAAAGCTGCGATGGACGGGAGACACCTCTTTCCTACCCTAAAAGTAAGGACATCAGAGATGCAAGGAAAGGATTTTTGTCAGTGTTTGCTGGAGTAATTTTGCTATTTCCCGCCTTACCACCTACCCTGGCCCAACCCCTCTGTGACGGTTCACTCATCTCCGTGGGGTACGGAAGTTTTCACCGGATAGAGATTAATAAGGACAAGCAGTCGTTCACAGTTGACCCTTTCCTCAACCTGGACCGGGCCTCGGATGTGATCTACGCTGATGCGGTAGGATATCGTTGGAAAGACCAGTCTTTTTACGGCGCGATCCGGCGCTGGGCTCAGGATTCCATACCCATTTTCTCGGTGAGCGCTGAGGGGGTGTATCAGGTATTGGGGTATATAAAAACCGGAAATTCATTCGACGTTTTATCTGGAGCATTTTCTCAGGATCAGCGCTATCTGTTCCTGGTAGAGAATAGATAGACCGATATGTTGCACGATCCATCTCTGCCAAATATCCTATATAAGGTGGATGTTGAAGACAGTGAACTTACCACATTCTTTAATTCTTTTGGGCGCCTGTATGGCCTGCGCATGTTCGGTTCTTCAGGCCTTTTATATGAATTTGACAAAGCCACAGGTACATTGAAAAAACATTACACTTTCAGCCCGGTGGTGACCACCTACGGCCAGTTGGAGGGCTGTTCCTGCCCCTACACCGTAGTACTGGAAAAGGAAATGGGCAGAGAAGCATTAAGAAATTGCGAAACGGTAACCGTTACTACTAGAATGCCTTCCCTACTGAATGTTGATCTTGGAGGCGGCTTAACCTTACTGCCCGGTGCTTCCATTACCCTCGAACCCACAGTAGAAAGCTTCAGCCCTATCCTGGAATATAACTGGTACGCTGATGATACTTCCGCCCTGTCTTGCCTCCAGTGCCTCACCAACGAGGCCACTCCCCACCATGATGCCACCATTGTAGGGCTGCAGGTGCAAAACGCCAATGGTTGCTACGCTGCGGATGAGATCACCATCAGAATAAAACGGCCTGTGTACGCTCCCACTGCATTCAGCCCCAATGGGGATGGCATCAACGACCATTTTTTTCTGCACGCTCCGGGTGCCGAATCTGTTCACTTACAGATATTTGGCCGCTGGGGTGAGTTGCTCTGGGAGAGCAGGGACAGCCCTCCTAGCAGCCCGGAAGGTGGCTGGGAGGGCGGCGCCGGAAAACAAGCTGTGCCGGCGGGGATGTATGTCTGGGCCGCTGAGGTTATTTATCCCGGAGCAAGCCGGCGGAGCTTATCGGGAGAAGTGCTGTTGATGAGGTAGCCAGCGCCAGGGCTGGTGTCCGGGTGCAATCTCCAAGCAAGCCCGGGCGCAGTGGGAAACTGCACCCGGACAAACGGCCCTGGCTATAGTGGCAGTCCAGCATCTCTGCTGCTGAACCTAAAACGCCAGGATGCCGTTCCGGCTGGTGCCTGCAGAAGAGTTAACGGGGCAGTTTAGAGTCCTGAAAATCAAGGGCTTGCCCGGAGGCATTTATCTGCTGAGGGCCAGGGTGGGAGGGAAGGTTTGGCTGGAGCGGGTGGTGGTTGGAGCCTGGCAGCGCTAAGTGATCCTGC
>CAYVVK010000984.1:0-2171 GCA_964454855.1 uncultured Phaeodactylibacter sp.
TCGAACTGGTGCGCAACCAGTGGCGCCGCTACCGCAACGACCTGTCGGAGATCGGAGGCCCGGCCAGTCCGGTTTGTGCTTCCGATTCCACCTTCTTTAATGTAGATAATGTCAACATCGAAGAAAATAACGGCCGGCAGCCTTTCAATTACGTCCTGCCGGAAGGCATTCAGCGCGAGCAATCCGTCGGCGTATTCAGCGCCCTGCAAAATGAACAGTCTCTGGCGGTCAATGTACGTGACCTCTGCGACGGGGACGAGCGGGCGATATTCAAAATCATCAACATGGATATGCGTGTGTACGAACGCTTCAAGATGTTTGTACATGCCGAGGAAAAGGATATGAAGGTGCCCGACGGCGCCCTCAGCATATACGTTCGCCTGGGAAGCGACTTCCAGAACAACTACTACGAATACGAGATCCCCCTGACGATGTCGGATTCGACCCTGCTCAACACTAACCCGAACAGTGCGGAGTACAAGAATGAGGTCTGGCGCCCGGAGAACGAGTTTGATTTTGCCCTGGAAAGCCTCGTAGGCCTCAAAACAGACCGAAACAATCAGGGATTCCCGCTGAATGCAGAATTCACCCGCGTGCTGAACGAGAGCGACCCCATGTCGCATCGGCTCAAAGTGAGGGGAAATCCCTCGGTAGGGCAGGTGAAGGTAGTCATGGTGGGCATACGCAACCGCTATGATTTTGATAATGTGGCCTATAATGCCGAAATGTGGGTCAATGAAATGCGCCTGACCGGCCTGGACGAGCGCGGAGGCGCTGCCGCCACCGCTCGCATGGATGCTCAGCTGGCGGACTTCGGCAGCCTTACCCTGGCGGGCAATATCAGCACCATTGGTTTTGGCGCGATCGACCAGAAGGTGCAGGAGCGAAGCCGCGAGCGCATCACCGGCTACGACCTGGCGGCCAACTTCAACCTCGATAAGTTCTTCCCGGAAGAATGGGGCCTGCGGCTGCCATTTTACGCTCAGTATTCCAACACCACCCGCACACCGGAATTTGACCCCTACGACCTGGACATCAAACTACAGGATAAGCTCGATGATGCCGAGAGCCCTCAGGTGAGGGATTCCCTGCGGACGCAGTCGCAGGAGGCCACCACCATTAAAAGTGTCAACCTGACCAATGTGCGCAAGGAGCGTACAGACAACAGCAAGACACCTATGCCCTGGGACATTTCCAACTTCAGCCTTTCCTATTCCTATACGGAAACAGATTTCAGCGATCCCATTATCGAGTTTGACGAAGAACAGAAACATACCGGCGCCCTGGACTATGGCTTCAGCGTGCCTTCCAATTACCTGCAGCCGTTCAAAAACCTGAAGGGAGAAGTGTTCCGCCTCATCAGGGAGTTCAACCTCAACCCCCTGCCCAACTCCTTTACCTTCAGCTCGGTAATGAACCGCCGTTTCCAGACCACCCGCTACCGTTTTGCCGGAGTAGACCCCCGCTTCAATACGTTCTACAACAAGCGCTTTACCTGGGACCGTGATTACAACCTGCAGTGGGACATCACCCGCGCGCTGAAGTTCAACTTCAACGCCACCAACTCTTCGGTGATCGATGAGCCGGATGAGATCGCGCTGATCGAACAATTCGGCTTCGACCGCGCCCGGGAGATCCGCCGCGACAGCATCTGGGAGAACATCAAGGCCTTCGGCCGGCCCAAGAATTACCAGCACAATGTGTCGGTCAGCTATAACCTGCCGCTGCGTTACCTGCCTTTCCTGGGAGACTTCATTACGGCAAAGGCCCAGTACACCGGCGGCTACAACTGGACGGCCGCTGCCCTTAACGTAGACAGCCTCGGCAACCTCATCCAGAACAACCAGAACCGTTCCGGGAACGTAGACCTCAACTTTGAGAAATTGTACGATAAGGTGCCTTATCTGCGAAAGATCAACCAGGGAAACCGCGGGCGCCGCCCCGCCGGACGGCGGCCCGGCGGGCGAAGCCCGGGCGAAGATGCAGAGGGAAAAGAAGATGGAGAAGAGCGGAAGAGGGGCGACGGCGAACCCAGCACCATAGAGAAGGTGCTGATACGCCCTCTGCTGTCGGTGCGCCGGGCCCGCTTCAATTATACCGAACAGCTATCGACCTCCATTCCGGGCTATATGCCTCGTTCGGGGATTTTAGGCATGACAAATTTTGACTCT
>CAYVVK010000985.1:0-2164 GCA_964454855.1 uncultured Phaeodactylibacter sp.
CTGCATGTAGAAGTTCTCGGCCTTCTGCAGCTCTACCTTCACGCCTTCCTCGCTAAGGAATTTGATGAGCGGGCGGTACTTGGGCAGCGCGCGGTAGGCGCGCAACAGGGCCATACCCATCTGGCCTTCCTGATAGCCGGTTTCGCCCTCCTTAAACAGGCGGCGGGCTTCGGCCAGGTAATCGGTAGCCAGCTTTCGCTGAACGGAGATCAACTTCTCCACATTGGGCTTTAGCGCCAGGTATTCCTGGTCTTCGCTGCCTTGCGGTACGGGGCCGGAGATGATGAGCGGTGTACGGGCATCATCGATCAATACGGAGTCTACCTCATCGATCATGGTAAAGTGGTGTTTGCGCTGCACCATTTCGTCGGTAGAGCGCACCATGTTGTCACGCAGGTAGTCGAAGCCGAATTCGTTGTTGGTGCCGAAGGTGATGTCGCAGTGATAAGCGCGCTTGCGCTCATCAGAATGCGGGCGGTACTTGTCGATACAGTCGACAGTAAGGAATAGGAACTCGTAAATAGGCCCTACCCACTCCTGGTCACGGCGGGCCAGGTAGTCGTTCACAGTAACCATGTGGACGCCGCGGCCCGACAGGCCGTTGAGGTAGGCCGGCAGGGTGGCGACGAGCGTTTTTCCTTCACCGGTGGCCATCTCGGCGATCTTGCCTTCGTGCAGTACGATACCGCCAATGAGCTGCACATCGTAGTGCACCATATCCCAGGTGATCTCACCGCCGGCGGCCATCCACTGGTTGTGCCAGATGGCCTTGTCGCCCTCGATCTTTACATAGGATTTGCCAGCAGTGGCGGCGATGTCGCGGTCGTGCTGGGTGGCCGTCACCGTGATGGTTTCATTCTCTTTAAAGCGGCGGGCAGTTTCCTTGACGACGGCAAACGCTTCCGGCAGGATCTCCTTGAGGATGGCCTCCAGGTGCTCGTTGCGCTCCTCATCCAGCTTGTCGGACTCTGCAAACAGCTCTTCCTTGCGCATCAGGTCTTCTTCCTGGCTGGCTTCTTTGTGCAGCTCTTTGATATCCTGGTCTATACCCGCCAGGTGCTCGGCAATGCGGGCCCTGAACTCTCCGGTTTTCTGGCGCAGCTCGTCATCGGAGAGATCACGAAGCAGTTCGTATTGCTCGTTGATCTCTTCGACGACTGGCATATAGGTATTGATATCCCTCTGCTGCTTGGTGCCGAAGACTTTTTTGAGTGAATTGGTTATGGTTTTTAACATATGAAAAAGTTTCCAATGTTTTCTGAGTAAAGCGCGGCAATGATATATATTTGCGGCGCTCTAATTATGGACAAAAATACAGCAATCAAGAACACATTTCATACCATGTTCACATTTTGTGCCACAATGACATCTTTATTCGGCCTTGATGCTGTTATTTAGACAAAACTGGCCAACACGGCCCCCGAAACGCTCATCCTGAAAATCTAAACGCCTGCGGGGCAAAAATGTGGCGAGACATTCTTAAAATAAACAGGATGAAATAATTAGAGGTTGATACAAGCGTTCTGAAAATGGGAAATCCATCAGTCTTTGACAGCCGCTTATGTGGATTTTGCTCAGGCAGTTCATTGGAGAATGCCAATAAGGATACATCAGATCATGAAAAGGATGCTGTTTTACAGCTTTATAGTACTGGCCCTGATGGCTTGTCAGGAGGAGGGGAAGAAGGATATCCGGGATTATTATTTTCCGCTGAAGGAACTGGAGGAAGGGCTGGTGTATGAATACCGGCCGGCGTTCCAGGATTCGCTCACTCCCGGTTACTGGTACTACCGCTCCTTTCTGCAGGATGATGGCGTTTTTCTGACGGGAACCTATTATGAGTATGAGCTCGTCCCCCTGCAGTTCGTCCGGGAAGAATTGGTGGCCAATGGCATGGTGCTGGAAGATATTTTTTTGTATGAAAAGGATTCTACCGGCAAACAGCAGCGCATACCTGTAGAGATCCTGCAGGACAATGTCTTCCCCTTCGAGGTGAGTGATTCCGGCGGCGTTTTTCTCTACAAGATACAGTGGACACCCCCGCAGGACACCGCCGCGCTGATGACCCTGGTCAAAAACCGCCGCTACCTGAAAGACACAGTAGTGGCCTACGAGGGGGAGGCCTACGATGCAGTCATCTTTGACGTCAGAGAGCTCATCGAGT
>CAYVVK010000986.1:0-2161 GCA_964454855.1 uncultured Phaeodactylibacter sp.
CCCGAGTATGGCCTGGCCCGGCTCCGGCAGGCTGCGCTCGGGGTTGAGGAAGAGGCCATCCGTCAGGGTGTAGGCGGCCTTTAGCTCCACCCCGTACCAGGTAGGCACCTTCATGCCGCCCTCCCCGATGGTGAAGTATTCCTTTTTATCAAATTGTTTCTGATCCCAGTCGGCATACATCTTGGGGTCGAAGCCACCGCGGGCCTCCCGCTCCAGAGCGCCTGCCTGTTGGTTGAGCAGGCGGGCCTGCTGCACTACGGGATGGTTGTCCAGTATCCAGCGGAAGAATTCCTCCTGGGAGAACAGGCGGGCGCTATCCGCAGGCTGCCCGGCCAGGGCAGGCGGAAGGAAACACAAAAGTATTAACAGATGACTGAGTCGTCTCATCGGCTTATCTGTTTTTCCAGAAGTGGAGGTTATTTAACGGACCTCACCGGCGCCTTCATTTTTGGAGAGTCCTCTACCTTTTCGTCGTAGTAGTCCGGGGGGAATCCGTTCAGGCGCCGCCATATCTCATACCAGAGCGGCACATTATTGAGCAGGGCGATGCCCTGTGCTCCGGAACCCACCCGCAGCGCTTCGGGCCAGGACTTGGTTTCTTTTTCCGGGGCGACGAGAATGCGGTATTCGCCATTCTTACTGATCATATTATCAATGGCCACTACTTCGCCGCTATAGGTGCCAAAGGACTGTCCCGGCCAGCCGGAAAAGATAAAGGCTGGCCAGCCGTCGAAGATGAATCGCACCTCCTGCCCGATGTCGACTAGCGGCAGGTCCATGGGTCTGATGTAAAGCTCCACCGCCAGTTCATATTCAGCAGGCATGATGGTAACGATCCCCTCCCCTTCTTTCACCGTTTCCCCGAGGCCCGGTTTGATGGCCTGGGTGATGTAACAATCCTGAGGGGCGAGGATATAATAAAAGCGGCTCCGGCGTTCGTAGTTGGAGGCCTGTATGCGGAGTTTATTCAGGCTGGCATCCGCATCATACATGGCGGAAAGCGTGCTGAATTTATCCGATTCCGCTTTGGCGATTTCCTGATTGTATTCATAAATAACACTATTCAGGCTGAGGCGGGCATTTTCCAGTTCATTACGGGCAGCCTCCACTTTGTTCTGAGCGGAAATGTACTTGGCACGGGCTTCCTGCATCTTTATCCGCTTTTCCTCCATTTCAGCCCTGGACTCGATGCCAGACTTAAAAAGGTTTGTGGCCCGTGTGTACTGAACAATGGCAACGGAATCCTGATAGTAGGCCTGCTCCATATCCGCCAGGTCAGAGGCGAGTTTATACTCCGTCTGCTGGATCTTATTGGCCAGTTGCCGCTGCTTAAAATCCAGTTCTGACCGGAGGGCCTCGATCTGGTCTTCCAGCGCCTCTACCTTGCGGCCATAGGCAGCAATGGCCCCTTCCTTGGCATCTACCTGCTTGGCGGTTCGGGGTATCAGTTCAGGGTCGAAATACTCGGCCTTGATCTCTGAGAGGTACACGATGGTATCACCTGCCTCCACCAGCTGCCCTTCGCGCACGTACCACTTTTCGATCCTTCCGGCGATGGTCGACTGAATGGTCTGCGGCCGCTGGCCGGGCTGCAGAGTGGTTACCTTGCCTCTAGACTGGATGTTCTGCGTCCAGGGTAATAGCAAAAATACCAGGATGAGCGCTAGTGTTCCCAGCAGCCAGCGGGTGAACATCCGGTTGGCACTCGAGATGGAAGTCTTGGTGGAAGAATTGAAGCGGTTGAACTCCACCTTCTGAGTGATGGTATTTGGTGATATATTTAACATCGTTAAATAGAATTTTTATTAAAGGCTCAGGAATTGCCCGGCGTACTCAGCAGGCCCTTTTCGGCCAGATATCTTCCGCCTACGGGCGTAAACACCATTTCATAATGCGGGCTCCGGCGGATCTCCTCGAAGGGCCCGTCTTCCAATACCCGGCCGTCCTTCATGATGAAAATCCGGTCGCAGCGGGCAGCAAAAGCCGGGTCGTCCGAAACGGCGATCATCGTCCAGGGCTTATCCTTGCCGGTGAGATAGTTCCACAACAGTTCCCGGTCGGAGCGTTCTACACCGTAGAAGAAGCCTTCCACCGCCAGGTAACGGGGCTGGAAGACAATACAGCGGGCGAGGATGATCCGGGTCCTTATATGCTGCGGAAT
>CAYVVK010000987.1:0-1276 GCA_964454855.1 uncultured Phaeodactylibacter sp.
ATAAAGGAAAAAGCACTCCTAGAAAGCCGACAGTTATTGATCGCGCGTCGCTTAATGTTCATTTAACATATCCTCCACTCTCTGCGCATGAAAAAACTAACTTTTACTGATGAACACCGCCGCAGGCACTTCGACTTCTTCCGGCGTATGGCGCAGCCCCATTTCAACATTTGCGCGAATGTGGACATCAGTGCCCTGCTTTCCTGGCTGCGAAAAGAAGAACTCCCCTTTACCCCTGCCATCGTATACTGTATCTCCAGGACAGCCAATGAGATCCCCGAGTTCCGCCAGCGTATCCGTGGAGAACAGGCAGTCGAACACGAGGCCGTCCACCCTTCCTTCACGGTGATGACCGAAGCTTCCGACGTTTTCAGCTTTTGCACAGTGCATTACCAGCCCGGGTTCCGGCCCTTTCTCCAGCGCAGCCTGCAACAAATGGAGGCCATGCAGGAAAAACCTTCCATGGAGGATGAAGAAGGCCGGGATGATTTTCTATTCCTTTCGGCCATTCCCTGGATCTCTTTTACCGGCCTGCAACATGCCATGCACAGCCCGGCCATCGACTCCGTGCCCCGCATCGCCTGGGGCAGGTACTTCCGGGAAGGGGAGAAAATAAAAATGCCGCTCTCCGTACAAGCCCATCACGCCCTGGTGGACGGCAGGCATATGGGCGCCTATTTTGAGGAAATTCAGTCTTTCCTCCACCACCCGGAAAAAATTTTACAGTCCTGATACACTTTTTTTATCCGAAGAATTATTCGGCGGGTTAAGCCTGTGTAAAAATCGGGTTTTGCCCCGGCCATTTTTTTCTGATTTTATTCTGAAAACTTCCATCCACCCGATATTAGGTTGATTCTCACTAAACTTCACCCTACTGGTTTTTCGTTTCTAAAGTTTGAGAACCAATTGACTATGAACTAATTTTATCCTACATTTGCGGCTTAGTGTTTCAATTACACTAAGTTGTTTTAAAACAAAAACCATGCTCAAGAAACAGTATCTGAAAACTCAACCCCTCTGCAAGGTGACTTTTACCCTGCCCAGAGAAGCCGCTCCCAATGCCGGAGAAATAAAAGTACTCGGCGACTTCAACAACTGGAGCTGGGAAAACGGCGCCCTGATGAAAGCCGGCAAAAATGAATACAAGGCTGTGATCGAACTGGAGCCCGGCAGGCCTTATGAGTTCCGCTATATGATCGATGGCCACCACTGGGAAAATGATTTCCAGGCAGACGCCTACGTGGCCAACGAGTTTGGAGGCGACAATTCGGTAGTC
>CAYVVK010000987.1:1286-2156 GCA_964454855.1 uncultured Phaeodactylibacter sp.
AAAGAAAAAGCAACTACTACGCCTGCCAGGAAAAAAAGCGCTCCGCCCGCAAAGAAGAAGGCAGCAGCGCCCCCCGTCAAAAAGAAAACGGCAAAGCCAGCCAAAGAAAAAACGGCCAAGAAAGCCGATACCCCGGCTGCCGATGACCTGAAGAAGATCGAAGGCATAGGCCCGAAGATCGAAAAGCTCTTCCACGAAGCCGGGATCACCTCTTTTAAGGGGCTGTCTACCGCCAGAAAGGCTCAGCTTAAGGAAGTGCTCGATGCCGCCGGCCCGCGTTTCCGCATGCACGACCCCGCCAGCTGGACGCAGCAGGCCAAACTGGCCGCCAAAGGAGAGTGGGACAAACTGGCCAGCCTGCAGGACGAGCTTAAGGGTGGCAAAAAGAAAAAGTAAATCACCATAACCATTTTTTAAACCTTTTAACCTTACCGTCATGATCAAGAAACAATTTCTCAAGACGAAACCGGTATGTAAGGCTACGCTGACCCTGCCGGTGGAAGCTGCTCCGCAAGCTGAGACCGTTGAAGTCGTCGGCGATTTCAACAACTGGAATACCGAAGAGGCCATCAAAATGAAGAAGCAGAAAAACGGCATCTTCAAAGCTACCGTAGAGCTGGAATCCGGTAAAGAATACCAGTTCCGCTACCTCATCGATGGCGAAAAGTGGGAAAATGACTGGGAAGCAGACGGCTACGTACCTACTCCTTTCGGCGTAGAGAACAGCCTGCTGAAAACCCTCAACTAATCTATCCCTACGAACATTCCTGTGCGTTGTCGGTTGCCCTCATTTCGAGGCAACCCGACAACCGGGAATCTAGTGCTTTGGGAGTTAATTAATTGACAGGTAGTTGGTGTTATAATAGATTG
>CAYVVK010000988.1:0-277 GCA_964454855.1 uncultured Phaeodactylibacter sp.
ACAGCAAGGGGAAAGAGCAATGAAAAATATCGAAAACACGCCACATGCACTGACAGGCAGTCCATTTCTGAGTGAAGCACCTGTGCAGAAAAAAGTAAACCTCCTTTCCCCCGAGCACCTGCTGGCCCATTTGCAGGGAGATGCCACCGCCTTACTCGACCCCGAATACGATAGCTTTACCTGGCCAGTACCAGAGCCGGTACTGGAAGTGCCTGTAACAAATGAGCCACCGGCGATGGAGGCAGACACGGAAGAACTAGCCGACGCAAGCATTCCC
>CAYVVK010000988.1:287-2152 GCA_964454855.1 uncultured Phaeodactylibacter sp.
CCGAAGACCCCCACTTCCCCGATCTCTTCCCCGATGCCCCGGCAAAGAAAGTGGCCACGGGAACCGCACAGGAAGAGCCCTTTGCGATGGATACCGACAACAATGGGGCTCAACAGGACAACCTGCCTGAACTGGAAACAGATGCCGTTGCCACCACTAAAAGCGAGGAAAGCATACTGCCACCGGCACCGAAGCTGGAAGACTTCCGCAATGACAGAGCCAGCCGCTTTTTCGCGGCCCTCTCCTGGAGTGAAGGTAACACCATGCAGCCAGCAGCCAGCCAACTGCCCCCCGTCGAAAAACCGGCCGCTCAAAAGCAGAAAGAAAAAATCGCATCGGAAACCAGCAATATCCTCGAGTTTCCGCAGAATGCAGCCACCGCAGCCACTTTCTTTTCGCGCATCGACTGGACAGGACAAAATGAGCCAGACTTTGGCCTGCTCCCCGACGCCCAGCCCGCTATACATATTGAACCCGCCAGCAGCGCAGACCAGAAAAGACTTTCTGGAAACTTCATGTCTGGCAGCAACCCAATGGTAGCCGGGCTGCACTCAGCCATACGCACAAGCGAAAAAATCGCTGTCGGTGCCGAAAATCTTGGCCACTTGAGAGCCTCTGAATACTTTCGAACACTTCCCTGGTAACCCATCAAACACTTTAACCGCACAATTTAAGCATTATGGAAAGCACCACAGCACTGAAAAACCATCCCAATCTAAAAGACTTTATTGACCGCTGTCAGAAGAAATTCCCCGATGATGAGGATCTCGATCTTTTCCTGTCCATCGCCCCCGAATATGAATCCCGCGTACAAGCAGCCCGTGAAATCAAGGATGTGGAGCGCCCCATCGTACGCAAGGTTATCAAACGCATCTTTGAGATCTACCCATACGAAGCGCATCACGACATGGCAGTAAGCAAGGCAACGCGCGATGTCCACTATGTGTGCCTCTACGCCAACCTTTGCATGTTGCTGGGAGAGCCGGACTGGTTAAAGGACAAGCTCCTCTTTTGGATGAGAACCATCCTTCAGTCATTCCAGTACCCGGATATACTACCAGGCAAGGATTTCATTTTTAATGACCCTGAGAATGCCACCTATACCCGCTCCCTGCAGCCGGGTCAAAAGTCAATCTACGAGTGCTACCTGCTGCTGAAAATAGAAATGGAAAAAGCACTTTCACCCGATGCATATAAAGAGATAGAACCCTACCTGCAAACAGCAGTAGATGTACTTGCATACGAATAACCAAAATTTTCCCATGAGTTCAATGACCGAAACAAACATAATACAGCGTCTTGATCTGGATCGCTTCTTTGAAAATAAAGCGGCGTCCTTTGATCTTATGGCAGGCACTATTCACAATGCCGGAGGAACCCGCATTGTTTATCTGTCCTCCGATCTCATACGCGGCATCTACCATGCGCTAGAATACGAAGCTGGTGAAGCCTGGCGCATCATTCTGAAGAACTGTGGTTACATCTGGGGCAAAAAAGTCGCCCTGAATCTGGATCGGGAAATGAACCTGCTTTTCAAGGTACGTGCGGGTGAACTCACACTGGATGAGTACGTCGAATTTCTGGCAAAATACTTTCAGTGCCACGGCTGGGGACTGATGAAGATCAACCTGGATCACGCTATTGAAAACGGCATTGTGAGTGCGCAGTTGCACAACAGTATTTTTGAAAATGTACTTGGTGACGTATCCGGCTATGTCGATACAATGATCTCAGGCATGTTGCGGGCCATGTTTGAACACATTAGCGGGCGCGAACTTGCCTGTGAACAGATTGCTTCCAGCCGCAACCACATAGCCTGTGAATTCATCATCACAGCCGAAGAACGCCTTGATTCCGTAAGTGAC
>CAYVVK010000989.1:0-2149 GCA_964454855.1 uncultured Phaeodactylibacter sp.
ATAGATTGACGTTAGTCAGAATGCAAAAAAAGACAACGGACACATTGACAATGACGAGTAACGACAGACATATAGAAACATTAACCGACTTCACAACCAGACTGACTCGACTTGACCAACTGTGCAACCGGACAAGGACAACAGACAAAGAAGAAAAAAGAAAAAGCCCCCGCTTCGCATTTTTGAAAATTTCTGCCTACGCACATTGCACACATTTGCAAAGCCGCTCAAGCCAACCCGCAACCCAAGCTTTGCAAAAGAGTGCAATTTTGCCTGCGCTCGATTAACAAAATCCCAAAATAATTCATAGATTTGACCTCAATGGACAAGTGCTTTAATTACAAGCTATGTTAGGTCAAAGACTCAGGGAGTTGAGAGAAAAGAAAGGAATGCTTCTTCGAGAAGTTGCAGCACATCTTGAAATCGACACTGCTATGATAAGCAAGATTGAAAGAGAAGAAAAAAGTTGCAAAAGAGAGCATATAATAAAATTGGCCAAGCTGCTTGATTCAAGCGAACAGGAACTGATTATATTATGGCTGTCTGACAGCATTTACCCTATTGTTAAAAACGAAACATATGGGGTAAAAGCGCTTGATCAGGTAAAGAAAAGACTGAAGAAACTTTGAACAGAACAGATTTACATACGGATACCACATTTTTCACCAATGAACCTGGTTCGACATTGTTGGACAGGTTCATGAGGACACTAAAAGACACCCAATATTTTGATGTTTTAGTAGGGTATTTCCGATCATCTGGTTTTTATCAGATGTATGAAGCTATCGATAAGGTGGATAAAACAAGAATCCTTGTAGGGCTGGGAGTTGATGAAGAATCATACAGAACCATCAATGAATACCAGAACCAAACGGTAATGGATTTTGACTCTCATGCGAATGCAAAAAAAGAGTATCAGAAAAACCTGATAAAGGAAATCGAGAAATCAAAGGAAGTTGACAGGAGGCTCGAAATAGGGATCAAAAAATTCATTGAATTTCTTCAAACTGATTGCTTAGAAAAGGATGCAGACATTAAGCAAAGAGGGAACGGGAAAAAGCTTGAGATAAAAGCCTATCCCTCTAAAAACATTCACGCCAAAGTCTACATCAGCCGGTACCATGAAGACGACAAAGAATATGGTTCTGTAATCACCGGTTCAAGTAATTTTTCGCTTTCTGGTTTAGTTGCAAACAGAGAATTCAATGTGCAGCTTAAAGACCGGAGAGATGTCGATTATGCCCTGGATCAGTTTGAGAATCTCTGGAAAGATGCTGTTGATATTTCTGAGGAGTTTGTTGATGCGGTAAAAAATAAAACATGGCTCAACGATTCAATCCAACCCTATGAACTCTACTTGAAACTCATTTACGAGTACATGCAGGAGGACATTAATCTGGAAGAAAATTTTGAATCGTTTCTTCCCGAAGGATTTCTCAAATTGGATTATCAGGAGCAAGCTGTTAGGCAGGCTATGAAAAAGCTTGAGGAATACAATGGGGTGTTCCTTGCTGATGTGGTCGGACTTGGCAAAACATTCATTGCGGCTCAACTGCTTCAGCAACTGAGAGGCAAAATATTGGTTATCTGTCCTCCCGTTCTGAAAGAATACTGGGAACAAAGCTTAATGGATTTTAGAGTACCTGCTAAAGTTGAATCACTTGGAAAGCTCGAACACATTATTCGAAAAGGAATTGATCGCTGGGATTATATTGTAGTAGATGAAGCACACCGGTTTAGAAATGAAGCCACGCAATCGTATGCTGATTTGCTGGACATCTGCCGGGGCAAGAAAGTTATTTTGGTAACTGCCACTCCTCTAAACAACACCATTGACGACATCTTCGCTCAGCTCAAACTGTTTCAGGCTCCCAAAAACTCCAACATACCTGGAATAATTAACCTTGAGAAGTTTTTTAATGGTCTTCGGAAAAAACTGAAAAAGTTCGAAAAGCATGATCCGGAATATCAGGAAATGATCAGGGAAGTTTCCAAAGAGATTCGTGAGAAGGTTTTGAAACATGTCATGGTTCGGAGAACCCGAAATGATGTTGTCAACTTTTTCAAAAAAGACATTCAACAACAAGGTCTGGCTTTTCCTGAAATGGATAATCCTCAAAAGATTATTTATGAGTACGAGGGAGAATTG
>CAYVVK010000990.1:0-2148 GCA_964454855.1 uncultured Phaeodactylibacter sp.
TTTCTCCTTGATGTCGATGCCCAGCGGCTTTCCCACATCATCGGTGCCAAAGTCAAAAAGGTCATCCCGGATCTGAAAGGCAATGCCTATCTTTTCCCCGAACAGCCGCATGCGCTCGATCAACTCCTCGTCATCCGTGGTGGAAGCGGCGCCGGCGCTGCAGGCCGAAGCGATCAGGGAGGCCGTCTTCTGCCGGATGATCTCGTAGTATATATCTTCTTCTATATCCAGCCGGCGGGCCTTTTCGATCTGAAGCAGTTCTCCTTCGCTCATGGCCTTCACTGCATCGGAGACGATCTCCAGCAGGCGGTACTGCTTATTGCGCAGCGCCAGCAACATGCCCTGAGAGAACAGGTAGTCTCCCACCAGTACGGCGATCTTGTTTTTCCAAAGGGCATTGATCGAGAAAAAACCCCTTCGCTCATAGGAATCATCCACCACATCATCGTGGACGAGCGTGGCGGTATGCAGCAGCTCCACCAGCGAGGCGGCGGTAAAAGTGGCATCGCTCACTGTCCCGCAAACCTTGGCGGCCAGAAAGACAAACATAGGCCGGACCTGCTTGCCTTTACGCCGCACAATATAAAAAGTGATCTTATCTAAAAGGGGAACGGGACTGCGCATGGCTTCCCGAAAGCGGGTTTCAAATACCTCCAATTCTTCCTCGATAGGCCCCTTTATGGTGCTCAAAGACTTTACCATGCTTCTGGTTTTACAACCCAAAGCTACAAAACTTCATTATTAGGCCAATTGTTGCGGGAAGATTCGTGAATTGGGGGGGATTGGGGACTTGTAGGCCGGGAGGCTGCCCACTGCTTTTAGCCGCCGTAGCCCTTAGGGCGTGGCTGTCTACCCGGCGATAGCCAGGTAGAGGAGGGGCGCACTGCCTCACTGCCTGCGGGATTTTTGAGGTGTGATTTTTGAATCTTGATGTTTGATTTTGCCTGCGCTTGGCTGCCCACCCTGTGGAATTCGCGCAGCGAGTATTCCACGGAGCCCACTGCATACTGCATACTGGGAAACTGCCCACTACCGCACCACCACCTGGAACCGCCGCACCACTTCCCCGTTGCCTTTCACGACCAGCAGGTAGTTGCCCTGGGGCACCCGGCTCATGTCGAGGCTTTTGATGTTGTCGCCGGCGGCCTGGCGGGGAAATTCTATTTTAGCCATTTCCCGCCACTTGGGGTTGATCAGTTGCAGCATCACATCACAGTTTTCCCGGAGGTAGTATTTGATAATGATGTCGCCATTCCCATCGGGCATTAGTTTGGGAAAGGCCGACCAGTCGTTGGGGTCGTCGGGAGCAGCTTCCGGCTCGCGGGGTATAGAAGCGGGGCTCGAAGAAGGAGCAGGAGTGGAAGCGGGAGTGCCGACGTTAGCCTCGCCGGAAGGAGAAGCAGGTTTTCTACGGTTGTAGATCGTCACTACGTCGCCGGTGGGCGGGTTCCAGATCACCAGGCCTATGGGAGGTTCGAAAATGTTGTTGTGGCTGACTTCCGCCACGTTTCGGGCTCCATCGGTGCGGATGGTACGAACCTCTATCTTATCCCGGCTGACGATGATCCATTTGAACTGGTTGAAACTACCGCTGGCCCGTGTCCACGACTTATCGTCGTTATTTTCCCGCAGGGGCGCGCCCCAGCAGCCCTCTCCAATGTACACTGTTCCGTTCTCATCATCCCGGATGAAGCCTTCATCGCTGCCCGGCTCGCGGGAAGGGCGGATGGGGTAAGTGGTTTTCACGACATGAGCGTCTGACTCCAGGACGAGATCCACGCCGTATTTGTAGAAAAGCGTCGCCCAGTTGAGCAGGAGCTCATCTTTTTCGGGTTTCCGCTGGGTATGAGGCCGAATAGAGTGGTGGTACTGGGCCATTTTCCAGACAATCTGCTGGTTGGCCCGGAGGTCTCCTTCCAGCCACACGCGCTGGCTTCCCCCCGAAGGGATCATGGAATTGAGGGTATACAGGCGGAAGAGATTGCCGTTGAACTGCAGGGAGTAATACACATCGGCATTGCTGACGTCGAAGAGTTCGGTGATGGAGCTGTTGGCCGACTCGTGGTTGCCGCGGGAGGGAATGACGGGAAATATGCGGCCGTCGCTGCCGATGGTCTCCTGCCAGTCGTCAAACCACTCGCGCCATTC
>CAYVVK010000991.1:0-2147 GCA_964454855.1 uncultured Phaeodactylibacter sp.
CCCGTTGATTATTTTGACTGCCGACTGTCAACTATTTACTGCCGACTGCACTAGTAAGCCGAGCCGGATTCGGTGAATTGCAGCTTGTGGGTAGACAGCCGGATCAGTTTTTCCAGTGATTTTTCCAGCAGTTCCCGCTTGGTCCACAGCAGGTCGTGCCTGCGGCCTTCAAGCAGTTGTACATCCAGGAAGGACGCATTGGCCATGCGCTCTTTGGCGAAGAAGGCATTTTCCGGATAGATGAGGCCGTCTGAATCTCCGTGCAGGATGATGCTTGCGGCGCGGATGCGGTCCCAGAGGTTGGACATAGAGTCGAGCTGCATTTGGTGGGTAAGCTTCTCTACATTGGCCACGTGGATGGAACCCGGCAGCAGCCAGCGCAGCAGCCAGGTCTCGGTGATGTGGGAGAAATCGTAGGTCTTCTCTTTGCCCGGCGCCATGGAGGCCGATTGCAGCAGTATGCCGTCCACCAATTTGGGGAAATCCATAGCGATGCGGGCGGCCACCGTACCCCCGTAGCTGGAGCCGTGCAGGATGACCGCCGGGTGTTTTCCCCGTTTTTCCTTGAGAATGCCCGCGATGAGTTCCGCCTGTTTTTTCACGGAAGTTTCCGGTTGGCCGTAGCCTGAATAACCGTAGCCCGGGCGGTCGACCGCCATGAGCTTGGCCTGGCTGAGCAGGGAGCTGTCGCGCAAGAAGGATTTCCAGAAGGAAGAAGAGCTGGGTGCCCCGTGAATGAAAACAACTAGTGGCAGCGAGTCGTTACCGATCTCCAGGTACCGTATTTTCCGGCCCTCCGTTTCATAGTAATCGAAGGTAGCCTCGTACCCGAAAGGGTTCTGGGAGAGTATGTGCTGGAAAGTCGGGTTGCTGATGCGCAGCTCCATGAAATCGTAGGCATAGAGGAAGAAAAACAGCGCAGCTACAGAGAAGTAGAAGCGCTTTTTGCGGAACAAATGGAAGATAAAGATTCTCACAAACGGCTAATTTTTAGAATGTTCAACGGGATTACAGTAGTTCAGGTTTCGGATCATCCCTGGAGCAAGGCATTGGGATTTTGCCATGCACCTCTGGAGCGGGCTGAAGGGGATTTACTGCTCTTTAAAAAAAATGACCCGCAACTTGCGTTACAATATATAAAACAGGATTTGAAATGAATTGTTGAACGAATAATATTTGTGGTGGGTTGTAAAGCTGTTGGGAAAGCGTTAATTTGGCCGGGTCGTTCGAAGTCGGAAGTTGGAAATCGGAAGTCGGAATGGCAAAAGCTGAGTACAGACAAACTGCACCAGCGCTTTTTTTAATCATACTTCCGACTTCCCATTTCCGCATTCCGACTTTGACATATTGGTCCCGTAGCTCAGGGGATAGAGCATCTGACTTTAACTAAGCGGCTGAAAGCAGCCGCGAATAGGAGCCTCCGCAGGGAAACAGAACCTGCGGAGTGGACGCCACTGTATCGGGGAAACCTTCCTTGCTTACAGGCAAAAACTACCTGTAATCAAAATGGCAATCCCGAGGAAACTTGAGGTTTTCTTTGTATTTTTATTGTTATGCACAATCATCACACTAAAACCAAAGGAGACCTGGGTGTACTAAAGGCTAAGTTAGACTTATTTGAGCAAGGATATTTAATCCTGAATCCAGAAACTGAACATTCTCCTTTTGACCTGGTCATCTACAAGAATGGACAATTTAAAAGGATACAAGTTAAGTATCGTAAGCTCAAAAAAAACGACACAATTGAAGTCACCTTCCGAAGCTCGTATGCTTATTCTGGAGGTGTAGTGAACAAGGCAATAGATAAAAGAGAAATAGATGTTTTCGCAATCTATTGTCCCGAAACAGATCGCTGTTATTACGTCGATCCTGATCAATTTGGTCATTCTGTCTCGCTTAGGGTAAGTCAACCTCGGAACCATCAATTCAATGGAGTACATTGGGCAGATGATTTCCGCAAGGTTCCGTAGAGACTATACGTGGCGCGCCTGAGATGGCGAAGAGATAGTCCAGGCCACAAACCTCGGCGATTCCCGATAGTCATCGGGATCAGGGGGCGGCGAAAGCCGTAGCGGGTAAGCTAATCAGACGGTCGCAGGTTCGAATCCTGCCGGGATCACTAATGAAAGCAGCGGCTTGTGCCAGTT
>CAYVVK010000992.1:0-2144 GCA_964454855.1 uncultured Phaeodactylibacter sp.
TCCCGCAGATCGCTATCCTGTTTTTCCTCATCTCCCTGCTGGAAGAAGTGGGCTATATGGCCCGTGCGGCCTATCTGTTCGACCGCATCATGCAGTCCTTTGGCCTCAACGGGCGCAGCATCGTCGCCCTCATCTCGGGTGGCGCCTGCGCCATTCCCGCCATTATGAGCACGCGCACGATCGGCAACTGGAAGGAGCGGCTGATCACCATTATGGTCACGCCCCTCATCAGCTGTTCGGCGCGCATTCCCGTATATACGGTACTGATCGGCTTCGTGGTGCCTGCCACTACCATCTGGGGCTTTTTCAACCTGCAGGGCATTGCCTTCATGGGACTTTATCTTTTGGGTATTGTCGCGGCCCTGCTTTCAGCCCTGGTTTTCAAAATGGTATTAAAAACCCAGGAGCGCAGCTTCCTCATGCTGGAGATGCCCGAATACCGCAGGCCGGTGATGCGCAACGTTTTCCTTACCGTCTGGGAGAAGGTAAGGGCTTTCGTCATAGAGGCCGGTCGCATCATTATGGCCATTTCCATCGTACTCTGGCTGCTGGCCAGCTACGGGCCGCCGCAGAAAATGCAGGCTGCCCGCCAGCAGGCTATTGAAACTGCGCAGGAACGAAACCTCAGCGATATAGAAACGGAGAACCTGATCGCTTCCCGCACCATTGAAGCGTCTTTCGCCGGCCATCTGGGCAAAGTGATAGAACCGGTTATCAAACCCTTAGGTTTTGACTGGAAGATCGGCATCGCCCTGATCACCTCCTTTGCCGCCCGTGAAGTTTTTGTAGGCACCATGGCCACCATTTACAGCATCGGCAGCGCAGAAGATGAATATTCCATACGGGATAAAATGGCGCAGGAGCGCGACCCGGTTACCGGAAAGCCGGTCTATGGCCTGGCTACCTCTTTGTCGCTTCTTCTCTTCTATGTCTTTGCCATGCAGTGTATGAGTACCCTGGCCGTGGTGAAACGCGAGACCAAAAGCTGGAAGTGGCCCATTATACAGTTCACCTTTATGAGCGCGCTGGCCTATCTGAGCAGCCTGCTGGCCTATCAGTTGTTGGCATGATTTGAAGGTGGAAGTCGGAAGTCGGAAGTTGGCCATACGGCTCTTCGCTGCGCTTCGAGAAGGTGGAAGTCGGAAAGCGGAAGTCCAGAATTAGCATAATTTAAGATTCAAACGTGCCTTTCTGCCATTTTTTTGCAAAACTTTAAAACAGTTTAGCGTTTGTTGGCTTGCGCTGCACGGCATCTGTATGTAATTTGAGCTTCGTAAGGCCAAAACGAAATCAACCTACATTCAGATATCATGAAATTTCAACTAGCCCTGTTATTCCTCGCGCTTACGCTTACCCTTTACGCCCAGGATGAACCCGATTCCGAAGTTTATCCGGCGCCTCGCCCCGGAGTAGATGTTTACTCCACTTCCGGTGGAGAACTGATCTTCTCCTTCGGGGATGTCGAAAGCCCTTCGGCAGATATCAGTTCTATTCCGCGCTTCACCGCTTTCCTTCACCTCGGCGAATACTGGCATTTCGATTTCACCAACAACTTTGGCATGTTTACCGGCGTAACACTGCGCAACGTCGGCATCATTACCGAAGATGACGGCATCGTGATCGAAGAGCATCTCGGCCGGTTCGATGAAGACGATGAGGTGAAGATCAAGCGCCGCTCCTATTCACTGGGCGTACCGCTGGCCTTCAAGCTGGGAGATTTCAACCGCCGCGCCTTCGTCTACGCCGGTGGCGAAGCCGAACTGATGTTCAACTACAAGGAAAAGCTGTTCGTCAACGGCGATAAGGAAGACAAGTTCAACGAATGGTTCAGCGACCGCACCAACATCATCAACCCTTCTGTTTTTGGCGGCATACAGTTTCCCGGCGGCCTCAACCTGAAGTTCAAATACTACCTGCTGGATTTCCTGGATAAGGATTACACCGAACGGATCGGAGGTGATGTGGTGCGCCCCTACGCCGGCCTGGACACCAACCTCTTCTACATCTCCCTTTCCTTCAACCTGCGCAACAAAAAGATCAGAGGTGATTGGGAGGATGAGGATCGGACCTGATTTCAGCAAGCAGTATATAGTGTCTGACCGAAAACGCCAAGCTGCTGTGCACTTAATTGATTCTCAGGCGAA
>CAYVVK010000993.1:0-2142 GCA_964454855.1 uncultured Phaeodactylibacter sp.
GTGAGCTGCCATACCGGCCCGGCACTCAGCAGCATGGAATTCTACGCCATCGGCATGAAAGGCCTGTTTGGCTGTCCGGAACCTACTTTTCAGACGCCCGCCGAATCTCCCGCCGACCTCGGCCGCGGAGGCTTTACCAACCGTCCCGAAGACTTGTTCAAGTTCAAGGTGCCTCAATTGTACAACCTCAAAGACTCGCCTTTCTTCGGCCATGGCGCTTCGCTGCGCTCCATACGCGATGTGGTGGCCTATAAAAATGAAGCGATTCCCGAAAACAGAGATGTGCCCGAAAGGCTGCTGGCGGAAGAGTTCGCCCCCCTCGGCCTGACAGAGGCCGAGATAGATGCACTTACGGCCTTCCTGGAGAATGCCTTGTATGATCCTGATCTGTTGCGGTACCAGCCCGCCAGCCTGCCCTCAGGGCAGTGTTTTCCCAATAATGACCCGGCATCCCGGGAAGACCTGGGCTGTGATTAAGCGCTGGCTAACTCACCAGTAGGGCAATCTTCCCGGATGTAACTGTTAAATATTGTCAAAGTTCGTGGGCCTGATAATAAACTGCTGTCTGCCGGCGATTATTACATATGTTTTTTCCTAAAACTATTTTTCCGGCAGATCTGATACCAAATCCAGTATGAAGCATATGGCAATCCTGGCTCTATTGGCCCTGCTGGCCTTCCAGTGCACTCCTGATGAGAAGATTACCCTTCCCAATGAAGGCCCCACCCCTGCAGACGAACCCCAAACGGAGGTAGAGGATGAGTTTGCTGCTCAGATGCTGGCGGAGGTCAATGCCCTGCGCCGGCAGGGCTGCCGCTGCGGCAGCCGGCAGATGCCTCCAGTCCCTCCGCTGAGCTGGAACCCCCAGCTGGCGGCCGCCGCCCAACGCCACGCCTCCGACATGGAGCGCCGCAACTTCTTCAGCCATCGTGGTTCCGACGGCAGCACCATCGGCACCCGCGCTACGGACAGCGGCTATCGCTGGCGCGCCATCGCGGAGAATATCGCCTTCGGCTATACCAGTATCAGTGCCGTAGTGCAGGGCTGGAAAGGCAGCCCCGGCCATTGCGAAAACATGATGAGTAGCGCGTACACGGAAATAGGAGCTGCCCGCGTAGAGAATTACTGGGTACAGGACCTGGGCAGGAGGTGAGGGGAAAAAGGTAAAAGGCAAAAAGCCGAAGTCAAAAGGTAAAAGTATGCCAGCGCCGGGCTGCGTCGGGAAGATGAACGGACTGCCTCTGCTCCATGGCATATCCGGGCAGCCATCTCCCAGCCCTTTTTTACCTTTTGCGGTTTTACCTTTTGCCTTTTGCGGTTTTACCTTTTACCTTTTGCGGTTTTACCTTTTACCTTTTGCAGTTTTACCTTTTACCTTTTGCCTTTTGACTTTACAAAACTTTTCCTTCCTTGGAAAACTCCTTCTTGATCCCTCGCTGTATCAGCTCCATGGAGATGGTTTCCCGCTGCTGCGCCAGGCTGTGCAGGCAGGCGTACTGCACCACATTGATGATGTTGGCGCCGGAGAGCTCGTAGTGTTGGGAGAGCTGTTCCAGGTCGACGTCCTGATTCAGAGCTACTTTCTCCGGGAAAGCCTGTGCCCACAGCCGGTATCGGTCCTGCGAATTGGGCATGGGGAAGTGGATGATGGAGTTGAAACGGCGGGTAAAAGCCTCGTCGATATTGCTGCGGTAGTTGGAAGAGAGGATGACCAGGCCGGGGTAGTTCTCCACCCGCTGCAGCAGGTAGGCTACTTCCTGGTTGGCGTACTTGTCGTGGGCGTCACGCACGTCGGTGCGTTTGCCGAAGAGGGCGTCCGCCTCGTCGAAGAAGAGGATCCAGTTCTTGTTTTGGGCCTTGTCGAAGAGGTTCGCCAGATTCTTTTCCGTTTCGCCGATGTATTTGGACACCACCAGGGAAAGGTCGATGCGGAATACATCCTTGCCGGTGTATTTGCCCAGCAGGGTGGCGGTGAGGGTCTTGCCGGTGCCGGGCGGGCCGTAGAAGAGGGCGCGGTAGCCGGGTTTGATCTTCCGCTGCATGTCCCAGTCGTACATCAGCTTATCGTTGTAGTTCACCCAATGCTTCAGCTCCTGGATCTGGTGGAGTTGGAGGTCCGGGATCTGTTGACTGAGTACGAGT
>CAYVVK010000994.1:0-2135 GCA_964454855.1 uncultured Phaeodactylibacter sp.
GGAAGAATTCGGCCGCATCATCAATATCATTTCCACTTCCGTGAAAGCCCCCCTCCCGGGCCTGGGCGTATCCAATACGGTGCGCGGCGCCGTAGGCAACTGGGCCAAGACCCTGGCCAATGAACTGGGCGAATATGGCATCACCGTCAATAACATCCTGCCCGGCGCCACCAATACCGGCCGCCTGCAGGAGATCATTGCGAACAAGGCCAAAAAATCGGGCCAAACTATAGAGGAAGTCAGCCGGAATATAAAAGCCGGCATCCCACTCGGCCGTTTCGCCGAACCGGCGGAGATAGGCGCCGCTGTAGCCTTTCTGGCCACGCCGGCAGCGGCTTACATCACGGGCGTGGCCCTGGCGGTGGATGGGGGGCGGCTGAGGAATATGTAATTAAGTCAAAAGGTAAAACCGCGAAAGGTAAAAGTTAAAAAACCTCCGCGCTCGACTGCCATGGTTTTACCTTTTATCTCTATTTGCCTACTCCTCATTCTGCAGCTGAAATCGTACCTCTGGCCGCTGTAGCATGATCACATCCTCCGTATCGCCCAGGATCTCATCCACCAGGCCGTATTCTTTGGCTTCGATGGCATTCATGAACTTATCGCGCAGGAAGTCCCGTTCGATCTCCTGCCAGCTGTGGCCGGTGTTCCTGCCTACAATGTGAAAGAGCTGTTTCTCCAGACGTTCCTGCTCGTGATAGGCAATGCGCACATCCTCCGTATAGCCCTGCGCGCCGCCGCCTGCCGGGTGCATATGTATGGTGGCGTGTGGCAAGGCGTAGCGATAACCCTTCTTTCCCGAAGAAAGCAGAATGGTGCCCATGCTGGCCGTTACCCCCACTGCTGTAGTGTATACCGGCGCCTTGATCATCTGCATGGCGTCATAGATGGCCAGGCCGGCGTAGACACTACCGCCGGGGCTGTTGATGTAAAGGTTGATGGGCAGGCTGTGGCTCTGGCTGTCGAGGTAGAGCAACTGGGCCACTACGAGGTTGGCCACCTGCTCGTTGACGCCGGTGCCCAGAAAGACGACCCTTTCCTTGAGCAGCAGGCTGTAAATGTCATAGGCGCGCTCAGAGCGCCCGTCCCCGTCGATAACCATAGGCACGACGGAGGCTTTAATGCCGGATGCATTATTCATGGTGCTGTACTTTTTAAGTGAATTAGGTTATGGATATGGCTTGTAAACGTCGGAACGTCGGAACGTCGGGACGTCGGAACGTCGGAACGTCGGAACGTCGGGACGTCGGGACGTTGGAACGTTTCAACGTTAATACCTCTCTTCTTTGGGGAAAACCCGCCGAATATCTCTACATAAAGTACTTTCAGGCTGTTGCGTGATCAACCTCTCGTGCATTTGCTGTAGTTCCCGCTTCAACTTCCGCCGGCCATACCAGCGGATGAGCTGATGGGTAAGTACCGTATCATGCCACCATTTCCTCATAGCTTTCCTTTTTGTTTTTCACTTCTGCTCTGACCTTCTCCAGGCATTTGTGTTTCTGTACCGTCGCGGAGCGGGTATTGGCGAAGCCGAACTCTTCGGCGATCTGCCGCAGGGGCATGCGCTGGTAATAGAAGGCCTGCAGGATGTCCAGGCATTTGCGGCCCGCTACTTCCAGGTAGTGAAAGAGGCGCAGTTTTGGTTTTTCCAGTGGCTCATAAAAGGTATCAGGTACATCGATCTCTTTTTCCATCTGGCTAAAGGCCAGCAGGTGGCTGTTCTCCCTCTGCTGTCTTACCCAAAGGTGCTTGGCAATACCTACGACATAGGCCGAGGCAGTACTCCGGATCTCGAGCCGGCCTTCCACCGCCTTTTCATAAAGGATGACCAGGGCGTCCTGAAAGGTATCTCTGGCATCCTGATAGCTGCCTCCCAGCCCTTTAATCATCCTGGCTACCTGGGGAAAGCCTTGCCGGTAGAGTTGCTCAAAAGCCTTTTCCCTGTCCTCGCGCAGGAAATTTATTTGACGGTGATTCATCGGAATGTATTTTTAGTCGATCAGGTGTAAAAACAGTAGTTCATTAATATAAGTGCAAAAAAGAAAGAAAGTATCACCCAACCTTCCCTTTTTTATTAGCCGGACAGAACAATATAACCCAGGCGGGTTTCGCTGCGCTCAACAATTCAACAATGT
>CAYVVK010000995.1:0-2132 GCA_964454855.1 uncultured Phaeodactylibacter sp.
GCCCGGATGATACAGGAGGCTGTCGGTTTCGCCCGCCAGCGGCTGCTCCAGGGAGGAGAGTAATACGGGATTGGATTCCACCATGCGGATCTGGGGTACGCCCTGGGCAACGGCATGGGCCACTTCCTCGCCCGTCCCTGCTTTAAGCGCCAGCACCTTGTCGGGGCGGCCCAGGTAGTAGGGGAGGGCGGCAGTGGTGAAATTCAGAATGTGCGCGGAGTCTGCAGGTGGTTTGGGCAGTACCGAGCCTACGGCCTCGCCATTATTGAAAACCACTTTGCGGACGGGCACTTCCCCCTGATAATTCAGGCTCAGCGCCGGAGCGAAACGCAGGGCGGGGGAGGACACCACCTGCAACAGCCCAAAGGGGCTGCTGTTCTCCAGTTCTATTGCTGCTTCCGGCAGCAGCATGGTTTTGCTGAAGCTCTTGTACTGAGAAGGCTGGGGGCGGGGCGGTTGCAGAATGCCCAAAAGGATGGCCAGCGGTGCTGCAAGGGCGGCTATTTTTACCGCAGCGCCTTTCTTTTCCGGCAGCACGAGCAGGGCGGTAGCGACGGGCAGGGTGCCGAGCAGTACGGCCAGCATTCCGGGAAAGACATACCACATCAGCAATATGGCCAGCAGGCCTCCCAGGCCGGAACCCAGCAGGTCGGCAAAGTAGAGCTGCCCGATCTGCTGTACGAAGCGGACGAAGGCCAGCCCGATGGCCAATGCCGCCAGTAAGAAGGGCGTGAAAAAGATCAGGTAGGCCAGTAATAGCTTGCCCACTTCCCGGTAATCGCTGAACAGCAGGTAAGTGTCGAACTGCACGGCCTCCAGGGTATACAGCTGGCTGGCCAGGCTCATGCTGGCGCCGGCAAGGAACAGCAGTACAGGGAAGGCCTGTTCGAAACGTTCCACCAGCCAATCTTCCCACAGGGCGAGGGCGGTACCCGCTACCCCGAAACCCAACATGCCTACCGAAATGATCATATAGGCAAAGTGATACCACTGGGTGATGGAAAATACCTGCATCAGCGTCAGCTCGTAGGCAATGACGGAGCTGGCCAACAGGCCCAGGGAGAGGTAGTAGCGGGGTAGGCGCATGCTTGGAGGTTTTAATAAGTCTGGACGTCGGAACGTCAGAACGTTGGAACGTTAGAACGTTGGAACGTCGGAACGTTGGAACTCCCACTGGAATCATTCTCTGGTAAAGGGCACAAACCGCACCGGGAACAGGCTCTTCGTCTTTGTCTTATCCCCTTTCTTTTCCACCAGCATGAGGGTCTGCACGCGGAAGGGCGAACCTACCGGTATGATCATCTTGCCGTCCGGTTTCAGTTGCCGGATGAGGGGGGGCGGGATGAACTCGGCGGCGGCCGTAACGACGATGGCGTCGAAGGGGCCTTTTTCCGGCCAGCCATGGTAGCCATCAGCGATCTTTACTTCCACATTATCGTAACCGAGCTTATCGAGGCGGGCCCGGGCCTGTTTTCCCAGCTCCTCTACGATCTCGATGGTGTATACTTCATCCACTACTTTGCTCAGCACGGCCGCCTGGTAGCCGGAACCTGTGCCGACCTCGAGCACCTTGAAGCCCGGCTTCGGTTCTATCGCCTCGGTCATGTAAGCAACGATATAAGGCTGGGAAATGGTCTGCCCGTAACCGATGGGCAGCGGGCCGTCCTGATAGGCGCGGCCGCGGTAGGATTCGGGAACGAAAAGATGACGGGGTACTTCGCGCATGGCTTCCAGTACTGCCTTATCGGTTACGCCCCGGGCTTTGATCTGCTGGCTGGCCATTTGGTTGCGTTCCTGCTGGTAATGGTCCTGGGCAGGAAGACAGAGTGGAATTCCCAGGGTGAAAAAAAGGAAGAACAGGATGGGAGGGAGGAATTTCATATCTCTGGTTTTGGGTTGAATAAACCAAGCCGGCAACTTTCCCACTGGACGGGAAAGGCGCCATCTCGAGCAAGCCAGGGATCGGGGTTTTAGGATAGGCTCTAATCCTTTCAGCCGAGATGGCCTCGGCAGGCTCACTTCAAGTATAACAAAATAATTTCCCTTATGGTCGCTGGGAAACGGATAAGTACCCGGACACATTTAGGTTTCCATCAGATTGAGATGGATTTTTCGCTTAGGAAACCTGCCCG
>CAYVVK010000996.1:0-2132 GCA_964454855.1 uncultured Phaeodactylibacter sp.
GCCGTTGATGAGGTAGTGCTTCCCGTCGTCGGAGAGCTCGGCGCGGGTCTTGGCGGCCAGGGCGTCAGAACCGGAGCTGGGCTCTGTCAGGCAATATGCTGCCTTGAGTTCGCCGTTGATCAGGCGGGGCAGGTATTTCTGCTTTTGCGCTTCATTGCCGAAGTAAAGGATCGGCAACATCCCGATACCGGTATGAGCCGCATAGGAAACCGTGAAAGCGCCTGCCGGCCCGAAAACATCACAGATGAGTGTATTGGTGTTGGTATCCATTTCCATACCGCCGTATTCTTCCGGCATGTGGGTGCCCAGCAGGCCCAGTTCCGCCATTTTTTCAAGTAGGCTGGCAGACAGGCCTTCCTCCTGGGCTTCCAGGCGGTCTATATTGGGTAGGATCTCCGTATTGAGAAAATCCCGCACCATATCGCGGGCCATCTGCTGTTCTTCGTTGATCTCCTCCGGAATGAACGTATCTCCCCTGGTGGTTTCTTTGATAAGGAATTCTCCTCCTTGGAGCACCTCTTTTTTTACGAGCGTATCTTGCATCTCCTGGCTATTTTAAATTTTACAACAAGCTATTAGCGAATTTTCGCTACTAAATTATGACGTTTTGGCCGCAATGTAAAGTTTGAAACGGATAAAATTGCGAAAATTCGCTAAAAAGCTGGTAAAATGCCTCACAGGATCAGGGCGATGGCAGTAAATAATCCGGTAAGTGCACTGAGCGCAATGGTGTTTTTGTTGGATTGCACCAGTTCCCTGTCATCATAGTGCTGCCGTACATGCTGGAAAATGATCAGGCCCGCCGCTACGGATAATACACTCACGCCAATCAGCCAGGCATTGACATCCGGCAACAACCAGACGATAGCGAGGTTGGCAATGAAAGCGATGAGTAAAATACTAAGGTAGATGTAAGTGCTTCTTTCCTTTCCGAAGGTGACCACCAGGTGGTTTTTTCCGGTTTTAGCGTCGGAGGCCGCATCCGGAAATTCGTTGATCAGCAGGATATTGGCGGTCAGCAGGCCTACAGGCAGCCCGATGAGAAAAGCCATCGGGTTCAGCTGCTGGGTAAGCACAAAGACGACTCCGGCGGTAACCAATGGGCCGAACGCCAGGGCGATGCCCAGTTCTCCCAGGCCACGGCGGGCTACCAGGCGCACCGGTGGCGCCGTATAGAGGTAACCGATCGCCATGCCGGCAAGGCCAATGGCCAGAGTGATAATGCCAGTCTCGTAGGTAAGGTAAAGCCCGATCAGGGTAGCTGCCGCCATGAGGCTTAAGCCAAGCTTTTTAGTGCTCTTCAGGGAGATGAGGCCCAGCTCGATGGCGCGGCTGCCTCCGGAAAACTGCAGGAAATAGTCGTTGTTCAGCCCGTCGGTGCCGTCCTTGACATCGAAGTAGTCGTTCATCACATTGCTGCCCAGGTGCAACAGGGTGACGCCCAGTACCGCCAGCCCGAAGTACCACCAGTTGAAAGCCGAAGGGCCGTCCACCAGATAACTGTAGGCATAAGCTCCCCCGATGAGAGCCGGCATCACCACCGCTGAAATGAAGGGCAGGCGGGTGATGGCCAGGTATTTGATCAATTTGGTACTCCAGTGGATGGGCGGGTCCACCTCTTCCTCTATTTTTTCCGTCACTCCGCAGTAACCGGTCTGTCCGTTTTCCTTGCCATTGGCATAGGTGGGGGTGATCCTGATGCGGGCATTAAAGGTAGAACCGTCCTTGCGGACAAACTTCGTCTTTGTGACATGCTCGCCCTCCTCGCTGGCGGCTTCCAGCCATTTGGGCACATTCTGCAAAACGATCTCGCCGGGCGAGAAAACGGATACGCGTTCTTTGCCGATGACCTCTTCGGCATCGTAGCCGAAAAGCTCCTCGGCACTTTTGCTGAAGGTCTCAATGCGGCCTTCCATATCGCAGGTGATTACACTCTTCATATTCCGATATTTCATTATTTTCAGTAACAAATGAAATTTATAACAAACCTGGAGCGGTTTTGGTTCGTGCCGCGATCCAGCTCGTGCCGCGATCCCTCCGGATCGCAGGGCTAACTGCCCCCCTCCTCTACCTGGCTACCGCCTGGTAGACAGGTTCGCCAAGGCTTCGGCGGGCGAAGACTGCAAACTGCC
>CAYVVK010000997.1:0-2131 GCA_964454855.1 uncultured Phaeodactylibacter sp.
TGTTGCTGTGGTATTCCAGGGCAAGCCGTCGGCACCCGGATTGAAATGCAGGTTGATCTTGTGGCCGGCCAGAGCGCCGCTGCGTGGTGTGCGGACGATCTCGGGCTCCGGCATGGGGTTGCCCCGGGCCAGTGCATTTAGCATGGCCCCTGCCCGGTTGTAGTTGCCCTGCGTCACCTGGTATACCCCTTCGGCCAGGCAGAGGTCGGCGATGGCGTCAAAGGTGTCCCCCAGGCGGTTGACTTCCGCAATCAGGGCCGTGCTAACCGCAGGGGGTACTGTTCCCAGATCGGCCCCGTAGGGAAAACCCTGGTTGTTTATAAAAGCCGCTTCGTACAAAGCATAGCCGTCCAGCACATTACGGGCCTGTTTACTTTCGGTAGCATCGCCCTCTTCATCGGGGGTGATCTTATCTGCCGTCAGGGGAAACTTATTTCTGAAAGCCTGAATGTACTGCTCCAGGGATACGCCATTGACGGTATGGCGTTCGTGCAGCCCCCGCTCAAACTGGTAGCCCAGCAAGGCTCCCAGATCCTGGCCGTTGCGCACGCCTTCCAGGAAGGAAAGGGCGGTGCGCACCCGTTCGGAGGAGAGGTTGACGGCAAATTGTTCGGCATCGTTCTGGTTCCTGTGCGTAAGGTAAGCGTTGCGCATCACGGCGGCGGCAACGGCATGATTGATGGAAGGGCCATGGATGAAACCTCCTTCCCCGGTTTGTTCGAACACTTTCACCCCTGCCTCCCGCAAAGAGGCGGGGACCTCCTCTTCGGCCACTTCTTCGGGAAGGCCTGCAGGGCGTAGTTCCAGCAGCCAGCCGTAGGCGCCCAGGTGAAAACCGGGACGGTGGGCTTCGGCCTCCTCCGCATGTTCCTTCTGCCGGCGCCGAAAGCTCACCAGCCGCTGGGCGAACAGGCCGGTTTGCCAGGCATCCAGGCGGTAGGCACACAGGTCGAGGTGCTCAGCGAACAGGCGTTCCAACCTGGCGGTGGGAAGGCCCTCCAGCTCCGCCATACATTCTTTCACTTCGGCAAGGGTGAGGGCGGCGGGCAAAGCGGCGCCCTCCGGGCTGTTCAGGTAATCGGCGACCGACAGTTCGGAATTGCTCACTTCCGGCATCACCTGCCGGATGGGCGCCTCCATGAACTCCCAGGGCGTGACGTCGCGCTCGGCACGGATGTTGTAGAAATTCAACTCCATAGTATCTGCCCGGTTCACTAAGCCCTGATCGAGGTACTGATCAAAGGAGGATTGCAGGTTGGCCTGTATCAGGGCGTGGCGCAGCATGCGGTATAGTACGGCCCTGGGCGCGGTAAGGCCGGCGCCATCTTCGCCAATGAATTGCTGCCGTTTAATGGCCTCCAGCTTGTTGTTCACCAACCAGCCGATGTAGTTTTTTTGAGCCGGTTCCGCTTCCTCCCCTTGGCCGGTTTGTACCCTGTACTTTTCCGACAGGCCGGTTGTCTCGGATAAGCGCTCCTCTTCTTTGGTTTCTGCATCATCCACCAAGGGCACCGTCAATGGGTTAGTGTTGTCGAAAAAGATCAGTTCCAGGATCTTGGGAAATTCTTCAAAGGGCTGGCCCAGTTCGGAAAACAGCCGCTGTGCTCGGAGGTTGACCGTCCGGAAGTAGGTTTCCATAGGATCGCCCAGCGTAAAGGCGCCTGGTATCGCGGCTGTGGCATCCGTAGTATCGATCTCCCGAATGGGCCTATCCGGCGTACTTCCCCGCTGGAAGGCAGCTGCATTCCATTGATGCACCCTGGAGTTGGCTATCCGGCGGGCGAAATCCACAGAGGTGGCGTGCAGCCCCAGCATGTTCATCAGGTGAGCAAAGGAGTTGCCTTCGGCACCCAGGTGAGAGACATCGGCCAGCAGCTGCTGCCACTGTGTTTCCATCTTGCTTAGCACCTCGTGCAGGCTGGCAAGAAAGGGTACCGGCGCGCCATCCAGCATGGATGGTTGCCAGCGTTGGAAAGCGCTGGCCACCAGCAGGCCGTAGGGTTGTTTGCCTATCCGGAAGGCGGGCAGGCTGCCCCTGCCCGTCACATGATCGGTAAAAAAGCGCCGCAGCCGCCGGATGGGCTCTTCGTCGAGCTGGAGCATCTCTTTGAGGAAATAGCCCAGGGTGGCC
>CAYVVK010000998.1:0-2129 GCA_964454855.1 uncultured Phaeodactylibacter sp.
CAGCATGCATACTTCGATCTGCATGAAGCGGGTCAGTGGAAAATCGATGAGCATCTCGCGGACTTCCATTTCGGAATTGGCGTGAAATACCGCCCAGATCCGGGCATTCTCCAGGGAAAAGGCATAGTTCACCAGTTTGCCTTCCGAAAAATACTTGTTGACAACGGCGCGCTGGTAGGGGATGAGGTCGACGAACTCCTCCGGCAGCTCCTCCGGGATGGTAAAATCGACCATGAAGTGGTTGTTTGGTGTTATCATTGATCCGACAGGCTTATTTGTTCCGATTGATACGCAATAAGCATAATTTTTGTTGCCCATGCGGAAGCAAAGAAGGCTAAATCGGAAAAATGTCGCCCAATGGCTATTCTTCCACCACCCTCAGTTTCCAGGCAATGGCCACGGCTACCAGGCTCATCACAATGGCGATGTAGCCCACATATTCGTAATTTCCCAGCGAACCGTCTCCGTTTTCCGTAATGATCAGGCCTGCAAGGAAGGAAGACAGGGCCAGCCCCATCTCCTGTATGGAGGCGCGTACGCTCAGGAAACTGCCGCGGCTTTCGGGCCGCACCACCGAGGTGACCATTGTCATGGCGGGCACGTTGCGGCCGCTGGCCACTACAAAGAAACTGGAGGTGGCCAGCAGCGCCAGCACAATGGAGGCCGTGGCCAGGTTGGTAATGGCGAAGATGGAGAACAGGGCCGCTACGCTGGCAAGCGTGAATATCTTCGCCCGCCCGTGCCGGTCGGCCAGCCGCCCGAAAAAGGGCAGCAGGAACACTGTGAGCAGCCCACCGATAAAGTAGATGTAGGTCACCTGATAATCCGTAAAGCCGATGTTCAGCTGCATAAAGGGCGCAATGAAAGGAATGATGGTGAAATGCCCCATCATCAGTATGATGGTGAACAGCAGCGCCAGGCGCTGGTTGGCATCGGTGAAAATATTGCTCATTACCCGTAAGGGGTTGCGCTGTACCTTGCCATCGTCGAGATGGCGGCGCAGCGGCGGCATGGCAAAAAAGATCAGAAAAGCCAGGCCCGCAGCCATAGCCCCCACTATCAGGAAAGGCATCCGCCAGGAAAATTGCGCCGCCAGGTAGATGCCGGCCGGGACACCCACTACCGAGGCCACGGAAAAGGCCGTCATGACTATGCCCATGGCGCTGGCCCGCCGCTTCAGCGGTATGGTATCCCCAATGATGGACAAAACCAGCGCCCCGAGAATACCGCCAAATGCGCCCGTAATGCTGCGCGCCGCCAAAAACAAGTAATAGTCAGAGGCCAGCCCGCAGGCGAAGGTGCCAATGGTAAAGCCGATATAGGTGAAAAATAGCGCCTGCTTGCGGTCGAAGCGGTCGATGAACATGGCGCTGAACAGGCCTATAGCGAAGGCCGTGCCGGCATAGGCCGAAACGATCAGGCTGAACTGCCGGGGAGAAATGTCGAAAACCCTCATGAACTGGGAACCCAGCGGCATGATGATCATAAAGTCCAGAATGTGAGTGAACTGCACCACCGCCAAAATGAAAAGCAGCAGCTTCTCATTGGGCACGGCAGGCTCTGCCGCAGGGGCCACCGGTTTGACCATGGTATTTTTTTTAAGATGCCAGATGGGGACAGGACGGTTTTCCGGCATCCGATTTCTGATGTCTGACGTCTGGCATCTGATGTCCTAAATCAACGATGAAATACTATAAATGCCGATGGTGCCCGAATAGTTTCCTCAGGCGCTCTCTTATTGGGAAAGATTCATCTTGGGGTAACACAGGTAGTGTTTGGTCACGGCACGGGACTGCAGGTCGTAGTCCGTACTTTCAGACATAGGTAGCACCTGGCCGTTCTTATGCAGTATTCTGATCTCATCCTTGGATTTCCGGTAGGCGCTGTTCGTTTCCTTGCCCTCGATGAACAGGTAGGGCAGCGTCTCTTCGGGCAGGCCACTCCAGGCCAGTACTTTCTGCTTCACGTCTTCGCGGTAGGCATTGCTGAAAGGGCGGTTGCTGAACTCCAGGCGGTAGAGCCGCCGGTTGATCAGGCTGGCGGAGAGGTAGGCCAGTATTTTGTCTTCGGCCTGCATCCAGCCCTTTAGTGCGGAGATGATGTCAAAATCGTCGAGCCGGGCGAAATAC
>CAYVVK010000999.1:0-2126 GCA_964454855.1 uncultured Phaeodactylibacter sp.
GGAGTACGACGGCGAGGAAGTGGTGCAGCTCTACATCCGCGACCACGTGGCCAGCCTTGTTCGGCCGGTCAAGGAGCTGAAAGGCTTCCAGAAAGTGCAATTGGCTGCTGGTGACGACATCACCGTTAGCTTCACCCTGACGGAGGCGGAGCTGGGCTTCTACAATCAGCAGGGAGAATGGCTGGTTGAGCCGGGTACCTTCGACGTCATGGTCGGCGGTAGCTCCGTCGGCGGCCTGATCGGGAGTTTCGACCTGGAATAAGTGCTTGTCTACCTTTCTCTATCGCGCCCCCCGGCTGGCCAGCCAGGGGGCGCAATGTTTCTTTGATAAGTCGATGGGTACATGATGAACCGAAAAGCTGACAAAGCCCTTACGATGTTTCAGTCTGCGCTTCACGAGAATCCGACATTGTTTGCCCCCAGGTAGTCTTCAGTAATTTTTACCTCTGAGTAGTTCGCAGGCAGCACATCGCCAAAGCCCATGCACTGGTGGAAGGGCACAGTGAAGTTTCTCACTTGTTTGTGTCCCTCACCGATTTGGATCCGAGTGACCAGGAAGGCCTCTGCCTGGGCATCCGGATGCTATATCCGGACAAAGCCGCCTGGGTGGCATCGGAAAACGAAATGTGGGAGAAAATTGGCGAAGAAGCCATCGACAGGGCGTACACCTCCTGCCCTTCCACCTGAATGTTCCCCAGCGAAACGGAAAAGAAGAACCAGCCCTCACTGGTATGGGCCAGGGTCCCCAGCCCAACGGACTCCAGCTGGCGGTTGGGGCGAATTTTCTCCAGGGCCCGACGCATCTCCCCCAGGGTCGCCAGCTGCTGCGTGGCTTTGGCGATTTCCTGGGTGATCATCTCCCTTCCGGTTTCAAACTTGTCGCCGGCACTGCTCTTACTGTCCTCGTTGGCAGCTTCGTTGGCATCACGGATGCTGCGATGCAGCACGCTCGTCTTTTCCGCAATCAGGCTCATGCAGGCCTGCAATACGGCGGCTTTGGTTAGGTTCATACGGATGAGAAGCGAAAGCGGGTCTTGTTGACTCCGGAAACAAAATTAGGTGATTCGGCGGGAATTCAGCGTAAATATTTTCCGTTCAACTCCTTCCTTTGGGAAGAATGATCGCTTGAAAAGCAGGCACATCACGCAGTTCCAGCAAGAACGGATCGCTGTTGTATACCGCCGGTTGGAAAAAAGAGAAGCCTCCCGCTGCCGCTGTTTCCAGGGCTGCTATTGCAGCGGCTTGTTCGCCCAGGGCGGTAAGTCCCTGCGCCAGGTAGTATTGCTGGATCTCAGGCCAGCGTTCGTGGTCACTATGCATTTCCTGCATCGTCTGTAGATATTGTCGGGCCCGGTCTCCGTGGCCAAGCTTGGCCTGGCAAATGGCCAGACGACTCATTTGGGAGATCTGTAAGGTCATTTGCAGCCAGCCAGGCATCATGGGTGAGTAGGGTTTTTCCTCCTGCCAGGCATCAAAGGCGGCCTGGTAATTCTGGAGATAATAATGAGCGTAGCCCAGGCTCCGGCGGTAGTCCGGTGCATGGGGATGGGCATTGGCCCAGGACAGCAGCTCTCTGGCTAATGGTTCCAGCCTGTCCCGCTCCCCCAGGAGCAGCAACTCGTCACAGATGATCGGCAGCAATTGCCCGGCGGGCATATACTGCCCGGAGGTGTTTACCACTCCCGCCTCGATGTATTGCCGACGTTGTTGGTTCCAGCTGTCCCAAGCGCCGAGCTGCGCCAGCGCCTTCAGGTGGAGTACCGCCAGGGCATCCGGTATCAGCGGAAAATCATAGGCCTGAGCCAGAGAATCTACTAACCAGTAGCGCCGTAATTGGTACAGACTAAAGGCCAGGCCAGCGTATTGCCAATCCAGTTGCCGACCCGGCGTTTTTTTCACTAAGCGAGGATCGACCTGCCGATGCAGGGTCAGCGTCAGACCCGGCGCATTGGCCCGGTTATAATAGTCCATGGCATTACTGTAGGCAGAAAGGTCACTGGGGTCTTGCTGGAACTGCTGCTCTGCGAGGCGGCCTGCCAGCAGCCATTTGCCCTGAATCGCTGCTTCCAGGCGGCGAAACCGAAGGTTCTCCCACCGGGTAAAGGCTGGCTGTTTCCTGGTAATCA
>CAYVVK010001000.1:0-2120 GCA_964454855.1 uncultured Phaeodactylibacter sp.
CTGGGCCCTGAAAAAAGCGAATGGCAGGCATTCTCCATCAAAGGTGCTCAGGCCATCACAGCGGATTTCTCTCCCGATGGCCGCCGCCTGGGGATGGCTTTGCAGACAGCAGAGAACAAAGGGATCCTTTTGGTTTGGGCTCTGGATCAGGAGGGGTGGCCATTGCTTGCCCTCGATACCCTGCCGCATATTGTCAGCTGTATGGATTTTGCCGCGACTACCGAACGCATCGCTTTAGGCACCCGGGACAGCACAGTGCTGCTGTGGGACTACCAGGCCCACATCCTGGAAGCCGCCCTCACTCACCCGATAGGCATTGCCGTGAAGTCGGTAAGGTTCAGCCCCAATGAAAAGGCCATTATGGCCGCTCTGGAAAATGAAGAGGAATACCTGTGGCGTTTCAACAAAGGGTGGGCTTCCGAACCGCTTTATCTCAACTCCCATTTCGGTGACTTTAGCCGGAGCGGAGATCTTTTTATAAGTAAGGATATCGGGGCGGTATTACTCTATGAATTTTCTGAGCACACCTTCCCCGAAAGAATACAGCGCATCCGGCTGCCGGGCCGGGTGATAGAGAGCTGCCGGTTTAATGCCGAAGGGGATATCATCGTACAGCTGGCCAGCCCGCAAACCTGGGTTTTCGGCCAGGATGGGATCCCAAAAGACCTCTTTGAATTTACCGATACCTTACAAATAATTGAGCAGGATGTACAGCAGCAGGGCCTGTATTTTCTCTCCGGAGGAGGCGTTCTATACCATGCTCCGGATGGGAAAAGTACAGCCCGCCGGATGGAGGAATGGGGAACCCGAAACGGGCAGCCGCTCCTCGCCGGCAGCCTGCCGGCCGCGATATTGCCTTTCTCCGAAGAGTTGTCCTCCTGGCATAATGACCTACAGCGGTTATTTGGCCTGGCCAAACTGCTCCTGGTGCTGGCTTTCGTGAACTTCATCGCTCACTTTTATTTCTCCTTCCTGCTGTGGGAAAGCCTGATCAATTGGTTAAACGACACTTTCGGCTTTCTGAACCTAGGCTTTTGGAAGACCCTGATCACGCTCGCCCTCTTCTCGATCGCCGTTTTCTTTCTGACGCTTAATACCACCGACGAATTCGAGGCAGTTAGCATGCTGTGCCTTTTCGGGTCCTTTGCGCTGGCCTTCAATATTGCACAAATGAGGAGGACGTACCGGCAGGAGCGTTATCTGGCCTTTTATGGATGGATGGCCCTGTTCCTTGGCTGGGCCGTAATGTTCGGCCGTTTTGCCTTTGAAATGGACAAATACGGCCTTTTCGATGTAGATGACCTGGGGGGTGGAATCTTCCTGGCTGTTTTTGTGATCGGGCTTTTTTTTCCCGTCCTGGCCATCGTACACCTGATCGGGCGGTTTTTCAAATAGGCATCCGGCTGCCTGCTCACTTCAGGTATTTGGTAATGGCCTCACTGAGCGGCTCTACTTTCGAAGGGAAGTGCGCCAGCCACTCTCCTTCCGGCGAAATCAGGAACTTATTGAAGTTCCAGCTCACCTTCGCATCGGCCACGCCATTGAGCTGCTTTTGGGTGAGCCAGGCATAGATGGGATGCTGGCTGCTACCTTTCACTTTGATCTTTTCGGTGAGTGGGAAAGTGACGCCGTAGTTGAGCTCGCAGAAGCTCGCTATCTCCTCTTCAGTGCCCGGTTCCTGCATGAGAAACTGATTGCAAGGAAAGCCGATAACCACCAGTTTGTCCTCATACTGCTCGTACAGAGCCTGAAGGGATTTGTACTGCGGGGTGAAACCACAGCGGGAGGCGACGTTGACACACAGGACATACTTTCCTTCATAGCCTTTCATATGAAGCGGTTCGCCGTCAATGCCATTCAGGCTGAGTTCGTGGAAGGAACGAGGAATACCAGCCATGGAGGCCTTCGAAGCCCGCCGTTTCTCCGTACTCATCAGCGTAATGCCGAGCATGGCGAAAATTAGTAATAAAGCAGCAATTTTCATGGTTCGGATTTTGGGGAAGAACAATCGCCGGCAGGAAAGGTTTGACAAAAAAAATAAAGGAGGGCCCCCTGGAGAGATCAGGTAAGTAGGTGGACAGATTTAGTTTACTTATACTGCTGCGATAGCAGAGCCTGAA
>CAYVVK010001001.1:0-1813 GCA_964454855.1 uncultured Phaeodactylibacter sp.
CTGCCCCGGAGATGAGGCCCTGCAAGGCATCAACGAGTCCTTTCGGTGAGTAAAAAAATAAATTCAAAAAAACTGAAACCTTACAGGAGGGCCTCCGTACAATCTTATCAACACCCTCCCGCTGCGGAATTCGGCCCGCATCCCCCCCTTTATTTTTCCCAAAAACAAGACTATAATTCTTTGACCTGTTTTGTATTGCTATACTGCGTTAAAGCAAAAAAAAACCGGCCTGTTGGGGCCGGTTTTCTAAAAGAGCTTTGAGAGGCTATCTACATACCAAAATTGGATGTCCTTTGACATCCCAAATTGTTCATGAGATTATAAAAATTGCATTCGTGGGATTACAAGCTTTGCCGGGGCGCTCTTTCAGCGCCTCCTCTTTTGTTAGTAGTAAGCCGTTTCTTTCGCTTACAATACAAATGTCATCATTTTTATAAGGGCATGTAAGTACATCTGTGAAGTTTACTGTACTAATAATTATGTGTGACAAGTATATAAAAACCTGAAGATCAGGTCAATGCCATTTAAAATGGCTCTTTAAATTGTATGACCGACACTCGCCACGAGCCTTTTCTCCATTTTTTTTAACACATCCTGGCCTCCGAAACCGGTAAAAATGCCACTCGTACGACATTCAGGCCGCCCTTTAAATTTATTTATCTTTGTGCCGTCTTGAAAAAAGCAAAAAGAAAGAGATGGCAAAAACCATTGTGTCTTACAATGTAAACGGCATTCGGGCGGGCCTGCGGAAAGGCCTGCTGGACTGGCTTAGAGAAAATAATATCGACATATTCTGCGTACAGGAGACCAAAGCGCAGCCCGAACAGGTGAAGGAGCGCGGAGAATTTGAGGCTCTGGGCTACGAACAGCACTGGCACTCGGCCGAGAAGAAGGGCTACAGCGGCGTGGCTACCTTTAGCCGCATCGAACCGGATGATGTAGTGGTAGGCTGTGGGATGGAAAAATACGACCGCGAAGGGCGAATTCTGCGCACCGACTTCGGAGATTGGTCCGTCCTCAATTGCTATTTCCCCTCTGGTACTACCGGTGATGAAAGGCAGGCCTTTAAAATGGAGTTCCTCGATGACTTCTACCGTTGGGTGGAAGAACTGCGCCGGGAAAGGCCGAAGCTCATCATAGTGGGAGATTACAACATCGCCCATACCGAGATCGACATACACGATCCGGTAAGAAATAAAAACACTTCCGGCTTTCTGCCCGAGGAGCGGGAGTGGCTGGCCAAATGGTTTGACAATGGCTTTACCGACGCCTTCCGCTTCCTCAACCCCGACAAGGTGGAATACAGCTGGTGGAGCTACCGCGCCCGCGCCCGGGAGAACAATAAAGGGTGGCGCATCGATTACCAGTCGGTAACCGATAACCTGAAGGATAAACTACTGGAAGCCTACCAAATGACGGATGCCGTACATTCCGACCATTGCCCGGTTTTCCTCAGGCTGGATATTTGACTGCCCATGGATTTTGTCATCAGAACTTGTGATATTGAAACGGCTGTCCGTATATCGCGGCAAATTCCCGAGCTGGAAAACCCCTATGGCCCGGAGGAATACCGAAGGCGCTTCTCCGGCAAGCCCCACCTGTTGCTCGCTGCTTTTCAGGCCGGAACACCGGTGGGCTTCAAGGCCGGATACGAGCGCGAGGGGTACTTTTACTCCTGGATGGGCGGTGTACTGCCGGCCTTTCGGAAGCGGGGGATCGCCCAGGCCCTGGCGGATGCGCAAGAGGAGTGGGTAAAGGCCAAAGGATATGGCAGTATTACCTTCAAAACGCGCAATGTGCACAAAGCCATGCT
>CAYVVK010001001.1:1823-2116 GCA_964454855.1 uncultured Phaeodactylibacter sp.
TTTGCTCTGCGTAACGGCTTTGACATTATTGGCGTGGAAGAAAGGCCGGAGATCAGTGCCAACCGGATCTGGTTGAAGAAAGTCTTTTAAGAGATGCTCTGTTAACATCCAAACGAACTCTAAGCCCCGTTTCACTCTAAATCATTAAAAAATGTATCGACTCCCTTTATTGTTATGCTTCGCCCTGCTTGCCGCCCTCACGGGCCGGTCACAGGAATTTTCCGGTGGCTTCCGAGCCGGCCTCAACTTTTCCTCCTTCGATGGGCCTTCCGAAATGGATGCCATGGGCACTG
>CAYVVK010001002.1:0-2113 GCA_964454855.1 uncultured Phaeodactylibacter sp.
GCTCTCATCCGTCCGGTACTCCGGCTTGTAGATGATCACGTTCTCATACATGGAGATGGGCGCCGGGTCGAGCGGGCTATCCACCCGGCCGAGCTTGCCGACTACGGTTTCCACCTCCGGAATGGCCGTCACCGCCATGTCGAGCAGCCTGAGGTTTTTGACATTCTCCTGAATGCCCGAGTGCGGCATGGAAGTGGGCATCAGCAGGAAGGACCCCTCATCCAGGGAAGGCATGAACTCCTGGCCGGTATTCTGGTATACGGTGAAGCCGCTGTATAGCAACAGGGCGACCACCGCCAGGAAGGCCCACTTGAAGCGCAGGCAGAAGCGGAGGATGTTCTCGTAGTAATGGATAACCAGGAAGAAAAAACCTAAAAGTACAGCTGCAATGAGCGCTACGAAAAAGAAGTTGGTGGCTATACTTTGCTGTACGCCCAGGGGCATCCATGCCCTGGTCAGGAAAAAGGCGACTATACCGGCAATGAGCACGTTCTTGCCGATATCAAAAGCTTTCTGGCCCTGCTCCGGCAGGCGCTCCTTCAGCCAGGCATCCAGCACACCCGCTGCCCCGACGATGGTTACCACTATGCCCAGCTGAGAACTGTAAACGAAAAACAGCCCCAGGCCGGCCGCCAGCAGCAGGCCGTTGGTGACAAGGCGTGATACCTTGCCACTTCGCCGAACAGAAAATAAACTATGCGCCAGCGGCGGGATGATCGTCACGGCGATAATAATGGAGGCCAGCAGGGCAAAGGTCTTCGTAAAGGCCAGGGGGCGGAAGAGCTTGCCCTCGGCGGCCTCCATGGCAAATACCGGAAGGAAGCTTATGATGGTGGTGGCCACCGCCGTGACTACGGCAGAGGCTACTTCCACGGTGGCTTCGTAGATGGTCGTCAGCAGCGATTCGCCCGGCGGCGCTTCTTCCATGCGGCGCACCATGCTCTCGATGAGCACGATGCCCATATCCACCATCGTACCAATGGCAATGGCGATGCCCGACAGGGCCACGATGTTGGCGTCTACACCGAAGTAGCGCATGGCGATGAAACACATCAATACCGCCAGCGGCAGGCTGCCCGACACCAGCACAGAAGACCGCAGGTTGAGCAGCATGAGAATGACGACGATGACGGTGATGAGTATTTCCAGCGTAAGGGCTTCTTCCAGTGTGCCTATGGTCTCGTGGATGAGCTCCGTCCGGTCATAAAAAGGAATGACCTTTACCTGCGAGACGGTGCCATCGGCCAGCGTGCGCCGGGGCAGCCCGGGCTCAATTTCTTTTATTCTTTCCTTCACATTCTCGATGACCTGCAGGGGGTTGGAGCCGTAGCGCGCCACCACTACGCCGCCCACGGCCTCTGCTCCGGATTTATCCAGTGCGCCCCGGCGGGTGGCGGGCCCGAGATAGACGCGGGCAATGTCCGAAATGCGGATGGGTACATTATCATTGACCGCGACGACGCTCTCTTCTATGTCTTCGATATTCTCGATGTAACCCAGGCCGCGCACGAAGTATTCCGCCATATTGATCTCTATGGTCTGCGCTCCGATGTCAATATTGCTCTTTCGGACGGCTTCCATGACCTGGTCGAGGGTAACATTACTGGCCCGCATGCGCCCAGGGTCGACATCCACCTGATATTCTTTAACGAAGCCGCCCACGGAAGCCACCTCCGCCACGCCTTCGGCGCTCGAGAGGCCATAGCGCACGTAGAAGTCCTGAATGGAGCGCAGTTCGTGCGGGTCCCAGCCACCGGTGGGCTTGCCTTCGGCATCGCGCCCTTCCAGGGTGTACCAGAAGATCTGCCCCAGGGCAGTGGCGTCGGGGCCGAGAGTAGGCTGAATGCCTTCGGGCAGGGTATTGGCGGGTAAGGAGTTGAGCTTCTCCAGTATACGGGAGCGGCTCCAGTAGAATTCGATGTCTTCGTTGAAGATGACATAAATGCTGGAAAAGCCGAACATGGAATTGCTGCGGATGCTCTTTACACCCGGTATGCCCAGCAGGGCGGTGGTGAGCGGGTAAGTCACCTGGTCTTCTACGTCCTGCGGGCTGCGCCCGGGCCAGCGCGTAAAGACGATCTGCTGGTTCTCCCCGATGTCGGGGATGGCGTCT
>CAYVVK010001003.1:0-665 GCA_964454855.1 uncultured Phaeodactylibacter sp.
CCGAGATCTTTACGACCATCAGCAGCCCGGAGAAGGCCGAGTTCGCCCGCTCGTTGGGCGCAGACCATTGTATCAACTACAAAGAAGAGAACTTTGCCGAGGCCATCATGAGGTTGACCGAGGGCGTTGGAGTCGATTTTGTATTCGACACGATCGGCAATGAGACCTTGCCCGCGTCCTTTCCCGCCGCCAGGATTTACGGCCACGTGGTCACGCTGTCGGAAACGGTCTGCGGCCAGGAGGCCGTCGGGCTGGCCAAACTTCGCAACCTGACCCTCAGCTACGAATTGATGTTATCCCCGATGCAATTCAAAATGCACGACGCCCGAGTCCGGCAGCAAAACATGCTGGCCGAGGCCGCCCGAATGATCGAGGCCGGGGATATCAAGGTGGTGGTCAACAACGTCTTTCCGCTGGCAGAGATCGGCCAGGCCCACCAGGTGATCGAGGCCGGCCACTCGACCGGCAAGAATGTTATCAAAATCATATAGGAGATAGATTCAATTGAGTAACTTAACTGACATTACCAACCTGATCATCGATATGGACGGCGTCCTCTACCGGGGGGACGAACCGGTGGCGGGCCTGCAGGAATTTTTTGCCTTTATGCGCCGCCAACCGATCCCCTTCATCCTGGCCACCAACAACTCGACCCGGACGCAGCA
>CAYVVK010001003.1:675-1531 GCA_964454855.1 uncultured Phaeodactylibacter sp.
AGGTATTGACCTCCGGGCTAACCGTGGCCCGCGTGTTGGCCCACGAATACCCGGCCGGGACGCGCATCCACGTATTTGGGATGCCCTCGCTGAAACAGGCGATCGCGGCTCAGGGTTTTGAACTGGTCGACGAAGCGCCCGACATCGTTGTAGCCAGCCTGGATCGGGATATTACCTATGAAAAGTGCAAACGGGCCGCCCTGCTCATCCTCGGCGGCGCCCGGTTTGTGGCCACCAACCTGGACCCGAACGTGCCGACTACAGAAGGGCTCCTGCCGGGGACCGGCTCCATGATCGCCCTGTTGGAAACGGCCACGGGCGTCAAACCAACCGCCGTCGGCAAACCGGAAGCGGCCATGTTCGAGATCGCGATGGAGCTGATGGAAGCCAAACCGGAAACCACCGCTATGATCGGGGATCGCCTGGATACCGATATTCTGGGGGCCCAGCGGGCCGGCTTGACCAGCATCCTCGTCCTGTCCGGGTCGAGCAGCCGGGAAGAGGCCGAACCTTACCAGCCGGACTTCATCTTTGAAGATATCGCCGAGCTGCTGCAAGTCTGGCAGTCCTTGTGAGAGGATACCGGTGCAAGGCGTAACTCACAGCGTGTCGTTGCGAGGGTACAGCACCCACACGGCATTGTAACCCGCAACAATCTCCCAGGCTAATGAAGCAAGAGACTGCTTCAGCCTACGACCTCGCTGTGATATGTCCCAAGCTATTTCAAAGAAGGTCTGCACCGGCCTAGTCCTTCGGCCGCACCCACTCAAGCGGGTTTGGCCCCAAGCAAAGCCCGATTTAATCGGGCGCCGTCTCATAGCCGGGCGAATTCATCGCCCGGCGAAGGTTGACAGGA
>CAYVVK010001003.1:1541-2109 GCA_964454855.1 uncultured Phaeodactylibacter sp.
GGCGGTGGCGGTTACTCGTTTATATTCTTGTCAGGCACTTGGTTGGCTTTATCCAAAGTTAGGTTGGATCTAAAACAGGATAATTTGAAATGGCTGGAATTCTGATCATTCTTGGCATTATCATAACAATTGCTGCCATTGCCGTAGCTTTTGACAATGCACCTTTACGAAGAAAGGCTATTGGGTGTATTCTCGGTGGAACAGTGCTTGGAACATTTTTTTTAACGCCGATTGGAGCACTAGGAGGGCTAATCGCCCCAGGTGCATCAAATCCTGCCTGGAAGGATATGCTTTTTGCAGGTCTTTTATGTGGCGTGGCAGGAGGGGGAATGGGAATGTTTAGCGGAACAATGACGCTCGGGTTGAGCGTTTTGATTAGAAATATTTTTGCAGAACAACTTAATAAGAGGCAACCCCTATAATGCTTGATTGGAAGCGAATAGTAAAGGAATGCTAACAGATGAAAGCGGTTATGATTGGGGATTATTTGATTCCCCCCGACCTGATGTTGCAAGCCTGCGACCCCTTTCGGGAAGCCGGCGTTGAAATTACTACCCTGGATTGGGTT
>CAYVVK010001004.1:0-2106 GCA_964454855.1 uncultured Phaeodactylibacter sp.
TGCCCAGCTTGCGGTAATTGAAGAGTCGGATCTGCTGCGCACCGATGCTCTGGGCCATGTAAATGCTGGATACCTTCCGGGCACTTATACCCTGCGGGCCGCCGCTTCCGGCTATGAGCCCAAAACCATTGCGGTTGAACTGGCGGAGGGCAGCCGGGAGGAGGTGGTGTTTGAACTGGCCAGCCTGCCAACCGGCAGCAGGGAAGTATTGGGAGCCAAGGCCCTGCGGGTTTTCCCCAACCCATTCTCAGCCGAAGCCATGCTACAGCTTGATCAGGAGATGGAGAATGTGTTTTTATGTGATGCCAGCGGAGCCTTGATCCAAACGTACGTAGCAGGTAATGAGCAACAATTACGCATTTCCGGCCATGGTTTGCAGAGCGGGGTCTATATGCTTGTCGCTAGAGATAAGTCAGGAAAGATTTTGGGCGTGAGCCGGGTAGTGAGAGAATGATATATAAGGTTTGGTGTTTTTCGAACTCAAAAGGGAATATCTTTGTACAAATAAGAAAAATTCAATTCCGGGAAATGAGCGCATTACAAGACAAGTATGTAAATCCCTTGACCGACTTCGGCTTCAAAAAGCTCTTTGGTACTGAGCCCAACAAAATTCTTTTGATGGATTTCCTTAATCAGGTTTTGCCAGCCAAGCATCAGATCGAAGAACTCACTTATTCCAAAAACGAACAACTTGGTGGACAGGAACTGGACCGAAAGGCGATCTTTGATCTGTATTGTGTCGGGAAATCAGGAGAACGTTTTATTGTAGAAGTACAAAAAGCCAAGCAGAATTTTTTCAAAGACCGAAGTGTTTATTACGCTTCTTTCCCGATTCAGGAGCAAGCAAAAAAAGGAGACTGGGATTATCGCCTTGACCCTGTTTACACCGTCGGTATACTGGATTTTGTATTTGATGATCATAAGTCAGATGAAGAGCTGTTGCACTATGTAGAGTTGAAAAACCAAAACTGCGAAGTATTTTACGATAAGTTAAAGTTCATCTACATTGAATTGCCCAAGTTCCGAAAAACAGAAAAAGAACTGGAGACGCAGTTTGAGAAGTGGCTCTATGTTTTCAGGCATTTGTCGGATCTGCAAAACCGGCCCAAGGCACTTCAGGAGAAGGTTTTTGAAAAGCTTTTCGAAGCCGCTGAAATTGCTAAATTCAGCCCTCAGGAGAGAGAAACTTATGAAGAAAGCCTGAAATATTACCGAGACCTGAAAAACGTAGTGGACACATCGATACAAGAGGGCCGTAAGAAAGGCATTGAAGAAGGCCGTAAAGAAGGCCGTAAAGAAGGCCGTGAAAAGGGACGGATGGAGAGAAGCCGTGAAATTGCCCGCGAACTGAAGAGCAACAATGTCCCTCTCGATGTAATAATAAAGACTACAGGGTTGTCCAAGGAGGAGATCGAGCGGTTATAAGTGTGGTACTTCCCAGATAAAGGTGTAACGAATAATATTCAGCGCCAGGCCGCAAAAAAGTGAAACAGCTGGCTTACACTACACTCAACAATACAGCAAGGTGACAACCTAACAATGCAGTATCCCTTCTACTCCTCCTCCAGTAAATCCGGCCGCTGCTCCCGCGTCCGCTCCAGTGCTTTCTCATAGCGCCACTCCTCAATCTTGGGGAAGTTGCCCGACAGCAGGATCTCCGGTACTTTCCAGCCGCGGAATTCCTCGGGGCGGGTATAGACGGGCGGGGCCAGGAGCTCGTCCTGGAAGGAATCGAAGAGGGCGGAGGTTTCGTCATTGAGCACGCCGGGCAGAAGGCGGCCGATGGCGTCGACCAGCACGGCGGCGGGCAACTCCCCACCGGAAAGCACATAGTCGCCGATGGAGACCTCTTTAGTGACATAGTGCTCGCGGATGCGCTCGTCTATGCCTTTGTAGTGGCCGCAGATGAGCAGCAGGTTTTCCTTGAGGGAGAGTTGGTTGGCCATGCGTTGCTGCAGGCGCTCGCCGTCGGGCGTGAGGTAGATGATCTCGTCGTAGGGCCGCTCCGCCTGCAGTTGTTCAATGCATTTGGCCAGCGGCTCCACCATCATGACCATGCCGGCGCCGCCGCCGTACTGGTAGTCGTCCACCTGCCGGTGTTTGCCC
>CAYVVK010001005.1:0-2105 GCA_964454855.1 uncultured Phaeodactylibacter sp.
CCGCCCGGCCTGCAGGGCCCGGTTGAAAACAAGCGCTGTATCCACGCATTGTTCCAGCGTCAGCGTTTGCGCGCGGCCCCGGCTGTAAGGGAAAAAGACGAACAGAAGGAATAGCAGGACAGCGGGTATGTGAATATTCACTAACTTCATTGTTGAAAAAAATTTACTTGATGAGTAGTAACCGGCTATTGGCCGGATCTGTTTTTGATCAACGTAACGACAGACTGCAGCATATTCCGCCCCAGCCTTTCGATGTCGAATTGAAAATCGGCGATGCGCCATTTGAGCATTTGCAGCCGGAAAGCCCCCATGATGATGTGGATGAGCTCTTCGGCGGTAACGGCATTGGTGAACAGGCCTTGTTGCTGCCCCTGCGTGATCACAGGCCGGAGGTGTTTCATTTTCACCTCCATGATCTTGAGGATAGTGGCATTGATCTTCGGGCTCTCCTCCATCAGCCCGTCCGAAAAAACAGCGACCACGAAATGCGGGTTTTTCGCAAAAAAGCGGAACTGATTGACGAATATGGCCTCCAGTGTTTCCAGGGGATTCCGGTTATCGGCGGCGACCCGCCGCAGTCTTTCGTCCATGTTCCCGGCCAGATAGGCCAGCATGGCGACGATGATATCTTCTTTGCTGTTGAAGTGCCGGTACACGGCGCTTTCGGAAAACTGCATTTCCCGCGCCAGGTTCTTTATCGTCAGCCCGCTCACGCCGGAAGTGGATAGGATCCGGCCCGCCGCTTCGATGATCTCGAACTGCCGGCCGGAGATGGTCGTTGTCGTCATGTGGCAGATATTTTATACATTTTGGGCTTTTATCCGGAAGAAAGAAACGCCCAACCAGATCACGGAAGCCGTCATGGCCACTGCTCCAATGAGTACGAATACGGGCGGCAGGCCCAGATAAACCTCGGCCAGGATACCGATCGGCATTAAAAGCCCCGTCAACGCCAAAGCGGAAATGGCCCTGACATTGGAGAGCTGCGCCCGGAAACGAAGCAGCAGATACCCGATCAGGATGTTCAGGAAGGCGAACAGGTTGCCGTGGACGTGCGCCAGGCGGGCCTCGAAGTGCTTGCCGAAGGAATAACTATCTACCCACGCCTCTTTACCGGGGGCGAAATCCCGCAGGTAGATCAGCAGAAAGCCGTAGGCCATGAACAAACCCATGGTGAGAAAGCCGATGGAGATGTTGTTTTTACCGGACATCATTAAGATTTAAGTCTGTGAGTACTCACTAACTTAAGAAACGTGTATGACGGGAAATTGTTGCGCGGATCTTAAATTGGTTGAAGGTCTTTTCTCGCGCTATGTGTTGCGATGCAGACTTAAAACATTCCGGTGGTAATAATCCTTATGATAACAGGCAAAAGTATTTCTCACTGTCTTAAAACCATGAAAACGGAGAATAGGAAAGGCCGGATCCTGGAAGTAGCCGGGTTGTTTTTCAAGCTGGGGCTGATCGCTTTCGGCGGCCCGGCCGCTCATATCGCCATGATGGAAGAGGAGGTGGTCACGAAAAGAAAGTGGATGAGCCGGCAGCATTTTCTCGACCTGGTAGGCGCCACCAACCTGATCCCGGGCCCCAACTCTACGGAGATGACCATGCACTGCGGCCACGAACGCGCGGGCTGGCCGGGTTTATTTGTGGCAGGCGCCTGTTTCATCTTTCCGGCGGTTGTTTTCACCGGCGGGCTGGCCTGGCTGTACGTGGAGTATGGAGAAGTGCCGGCCATCGAGCCCTTCCTTTACGGCATCAAGCCCGCGGTGCTCGCCATCATTCTCAGCGCGGTGTACAAACTCGGGAAAAAGGCGCTGAAGAACTGGCAGCTGGGGCTGATCGGCGTAGCGGTGATCGCGGCGTCGCTGGGCGGCGTCAACGAAATTACCGCCATCCTGGGTGCAGGGGTAGTAGGCCTGGTTTGGTTCGGCCTGTTAAAGGGCGCCAGCAATAACCTTAATGTTTCAATTCCTTTCATTTTTCTCAATACGGGAGTTTCAATAGCGAAGGTTGCTTCCAGCACAAACCTCTTCTTCGTCTTTTTAAAGATCGGCGCCGTGCTGTTCGGCAGCGGCTACGTGCTCGTCGCCTACCTCGACGGC
>CAYVVK010001006.1:0-2101 GCA_964454855.1 uncultured Phaeodactylibacter sp.
TGCTCGCCTGCTTGCCGCCAGGCAATCGTGGGGAGTAGGCAGATAGAGCCTGACGGTAACGTCAGGCCTAGATAAATGATAGAGGCCCCGGCATTCATTGCCGGGGTACAGAATCCGGCTTACAGGCCCGTAGTAAAAAATAAGGCCCGCCTCCGAAAGGAAGCGGGCCTGTGTTATTTTATCTTTTTCTTTCTTATTGGCCGTCCTCTGAGAATGCGCCGAAGTCAAACAGCAGCGAGAAGCGCAGGGTATTGTCCAGCGGGTTGCGCTGGTTGGTGGTCGGCACCAGGTAGGAGAAGTTCATGCCGAAGATGTTGTACTTCAGGCCCAGGCCTACCGTAAAGAACTTGCGGCCGCCCTTCTGGGAGTGCTCCGTATAGTAACCTGCCCGTACGGCGAACTGCTGGTCGTACCAGTATTCCACACCGAAGGAGTACATCAGCTCGCGCAGCTCTTCCTCGAAGCCCTCCGGGGCATCGCTGAAGGAAGCGGTAATGCCGCTGATGGCAGCCTGCTCGCGGTAATCAGGTATACCATTTGAATTGAGGTCCTCACAGTTATCCTGGCAGGGCGTGGGAACCATCAACTTATTGACATCTGAAGTAAAGGTGATGCTGTTGTATTCATCCATATCGATCTTCCAGGCGGCGCCCAGGCCGAAGTTGGCGGGCAGAAAGTCCCGGTACAGGGAGTTGGTGTAGGTGATCTTGGAGCCGATATTGGTCAGCGCCAGGCCGACGGTCAGTTCCGACTCGGCGTTCTCCATTTCGATGGGCGCCTTGTAAGTGAAGGCCACATCGGCGGCGCCGGCAATACCGGGCTCGATAGTCTCCCCACCTTCCACCTGCTGGCCGGCGGCCAGGTTGGAGTAGATGAACTTGGCGCTCAGCGAGGCGGAAAAGCGGTCGGTAAGCTTACGCGCGTAGGCGGCGGTAATTTCAAATTCGTTGGGCCGGCCGATGCTGAGCGGTTCGCCGTTCTGGTCGGTGAACTGAATGCTTCCCAGCGAGAAGTAGCGCAGGCCGAAGCCCAGCGCCTGCAGGTCATCCAGTTTGTAGTACCCGCTTAGATAGGCCAGATAGACGTCGTTCAGGCCCAGTGCCCGCAACCAGGGCGTATAGGTAGCGGAAAGGCCCAGGCCCTCCTCTGCAAATACGAGCTTGGAAGCGTTAAAATGCATGGCGTTCGGGTCGGCGGAAATGGCGATGCCGGCATCTCCCATAGCGCCGGAGCGGGCGTCCGCGACGATGCGCAGGAAGGGAACCGCAGAAACTACCGTATTGGTGCAGGGCGACCCGTCCAGGTTGATCAGCGGGCTGGAGGGATCGCTCGGATCCTGCCGCGTACATTGCGCCTCCGCCTGATGGGCCAGGCCGGCGATGGCCAATATTATAATGGCTGTTTGTGTTAAAGTTTTCATCATGAGATCCTCACAGTTTAACCAAAAGATTTGCAAATATAGTCAGAATTTTGGCGTTTCCATGTTTTTACGAAAGGCCAAAGGAAGAGGGCCGGAAACTTGCCGGCATCTCTTTTTGCAGAAGCCAAAGGTTCCCACACTATATCAATACGAAAAAAAGCCTTTCTTATTTTAGGATAACTAATTTTTCAAAATCGCTTTCGCCGTTCAGGGCCGCATTTCCGACATTCGGTGCACGCACCTTCACCTTATACAAATACACTCCGCGCGCCAGGCGATCCCCGAAATCATCGCGGCCGTCCCACTCGATGCAGTCATCGCGGCGCAGGGCGCCATCCGAGAAAAGGGTGGTGTTGATCGTTTTGACCAGCCGGCCGGAGACGGTGAATATTTGGATCAATACGTCCAGCTCCTGCATCGCCAGGTTGTGGTCAAACTGAAAGCAGGTAAAATCGGTAAAGGGGTTGGGGTAGTTCAGCACCTGCTCCAGGGCGATGTTCTCCGAGGAGGCCACGACGAATTCCGTATATCCCTCACTGGAATTGTTGGCCACATCCCAGGCCTTCACCCGGATGGTGTGGCGCCCCTCCGGCAGGCTGGAGAGGGGAAAGCGGACCTCTCCTTTGGTATAATCATCGAGCTCCGACTCGTAGAAGTCGTTCAGAAGTAAGGTATTCTGCG
>CAYVVK010001007.1:0-2099 GCA_964454855.1 uncultured Phaeodactylibacter sp.
GGGAAAAGCCTGGGTAAGGGCGGTAGATAGCACTGGGCCCAGGCGGGCCATTTCATTTTCCAGCGCCTTTGCCTGCTGTTGGTTTTCCAAAGCCGTAATGCGGACAGCCACCACCTGCTCGGGCTCGAAGCCCAGCTTTTTGTCCCGGATAAAGTTCAGCTGCAGATAGAAGGCCAGGGTGCCGATGATCAGCAGGGTGGAAATACAGAACTGCGCTACAACCAGCACTTTCCGCACCCGGCTGGCCGCAGAATTCTTACCGGTATCCTGGCGAAGTACATCGAGCGGCCGGAAAGAGGTCAGATAGACGGCCGGATACAGGCCGGCAAGAAGGCTGGCCAATAACCAGATGGCCAGTACGCCAGCCCAGAACCAGGGCTCTTTCAGGAAAGCAGCTGTGAAGAGTTTGCCCGCCAGCTGGCTGAAAAACGGCAGTAACAATACGATCAACACAATACTCAAAAGAATGGCCCCCAGGGCCATCAAAGAGGCTTCCGTATAAAACTGGCCGGCCAGCCTGCCGGAAGAAGCGCCCAGCGTTTTGCTTACCGCAACTTCCCTGGCCCGTTTTTGTGATTTGGCAGTGGCCAGGTTCATATAATTGACACAGGCAGTAAAGAGCAGTAAGAGCGCCAGGCCGATGAGGATGCGCACCTGGCGAATATCGCCATAGGGTTCTTCGTATCCGGCTGTCAGGCTGCCGGAATACAGGTGAATGTCCTTCAGGGCTTTAAGTTGCAGTGAAAACCACTGGCGATCTTCAGGGACTCCTCTTTTCAGGCTTTCGGCTATCTTTTGCTCTACTGCCTCAGGCTGCGCTTCAGGATGCAGCAGGAGAAAAGTGAGGTAGCTGGCATCGCCCCAGCTGAGGTTGTCCGGGTTATCGTAGCCGAGGGTGCTGACCGCCCCCACCACTTGCATCGGATAATGCGTATTGGCGGGCAGTTCTTCAAATACCCCGGTAATTTCGAGATCGTAGCGGTTGTCTACCTTAATGGTTTGCCCGACAGGATTTTGCCTGCCGAAAACTTTCTCCGCCACAGCGGTGCTGATGATGGCTGAATTTTTACGGCGCAGGGCATCGCCCGCTGTTCCCGATCTCAGATTGAGGGTGAACACTTCAAATATTTCCGGGTCGGCCCAGAAAAGTTTCTCCTCCGTGAAATTCTGGCCTTTGTAGTGCAGGAAGGCCGTTTGCCCGTATTTGTGGGGAAACAGACGTATAGCCTGTTCCACTTCGGGTAGGTTCTCCTGGATAAAGGGAGCCACAGCATTAGGGGCGGTGCCTAGGTTGAAGGCCTTGCCGTCGAATTCTGCATAGAGATTGGCGCGGTATATCCGGCTGGCCTTTTCGTGAAAATCCTCATAGGAAAGTTCGTGCTGTACGTAAAGGAGTACGCCCATGGCCGCGGTCAGCCCCAGGGCCAGGCCAAAGAGGTTGACCAGCATGAACCCACGGTTTTTCATCAGGTGCCGCCAGGCGAGTTTCAGGTTGTTTTTCAGCATTGTTTTGGAATTTTGTGCGATGGTGCGGTTATGGGAAACTGCATAGAGGAAATAGGATATTCCTATACTTTCTCCCTCTATGACGTTAGCCTGAGCCCAATGGCCGCATCCGGAACAAATAATTTAACGGCAGCGTAAATGGGACCTTAAGGGGCTGAATCTTCCAGTGGAAGAAGCCCAGATGCTTCTGAAGGGAAGGGATGAGCTGATGCCCATCCATTACAAAACCTTCTCTCCCAATAACTGATCCAACTCCTTCACAGAGGGATTAACCGCAATGATCCTGCCCTGCGGGTTGAGCAGATACTTGGCAGGCAGCTGTTTCACTCCAAATTTTGAGGCAATCTCGGAATCGAAAAAACGCAGGCTGCTGGCTTTGTCCAGAATGTGGTAGGGCCAGTCGAGCCCGTCGCGCTCGATGGCGCGCTTCCAGCGGCCGGCATCTTCCTCCACCCCTATGGAGACGATCTCGAAGCCTTCGGCATCCTTAAATCCTGCATTCTGGTATTTATCGTATAGCTTCACCAAGCCCGGATTTTGCGCCCGGCAGGGGCCGCACCAGCTGCCCCAGAAGTCGAGCAGCACATAATTTC
>CAYVVK010001008.1:0-2095 GCA_964454855.1 uncultured Phaeodactylibacter sp.
GGCCTGTTCCAGAGCAAGGACCCGCTATCCGTTTTCGAATCCGACACGGAACTGCGTAATTCCGTGGGCCTGAGCTGGCAGCTTGGCCTGGAAGTGGGCCTGCTCGACTACTTCTCGCTGGGCCTAAGCCATGATGTGCTCTTCTTCCCCACCTTCTACCACAGGGAATGTGCGGCTATAAACAGCTGGCAGGTATACCTGCGTTTTAACCTCCTGCCTGTTGGTGGGAAATATTGATCCAAAATGATCCGAAATGAAAAATATCTTTTTTCTGATAGCCATAAGCCTTTTCCTTGCTTCCTGCACCTGTGATGAAACCAACCCGATTGTATCCGGTGAAGAAATAACCGTGCCCGATAATTTTATGGTTACGGATGTCGGTTACTTCCCAACCCGAAACGCGGAGAATCAACTCATCAACACCCTGGTGATCTCTTTTAACCGTGAGATTGAAAGAGAGCTGATAGCTCCCGGCGAGAACTTTTTTCTGGAAGGAGACAGCCTGTTCTTCCGAGGTAACGTCACCGTATTACCAACCGCCATTCTGGTGTACTGCGGCAACTTCGAATGCCTGCAAGACCCCTGCCAGGGTATCATCCGTATGCTTGGCACCGGCCCGGGCGCGATCCGCAGCACAAACGGGGAGGTTCTGGATGGCGACCGCGACGGGCAACCCGGCGGCGATTTTGAAGAATCCATTTCCCTCTCCGATTGCCTGATCGGCCCTTTCCAGGTCAGCTTCACTATACCGGTAGAAGACAGGCTTCAGGTGAGTGCAATCGGCAACGTCCTTAACCTTCGTATATTCTTCACGCTGGAGGCCGATATCAGCAGTGTTCTGCCGGGTGACAACTTGCAGGTGGCAAGCGTACAATCGGACGGCAGCCTGGTTGATCTTCCCTTTACCTTAGACTGGTTTGACTTTCCCAATATCGTTGACCTCTCCGTAGCAGACCCTCTCCGTGCCTGCGAATTCAATCCCGATTGTGAGTTGCGGCTGATCATTAAGGATTCGGTAAGGAGTGCCGCCGGCACCCTGCTCGACGGAGATGGAGATGGTGAAGAAGGTGGAACATTCACGAAAGTCTACATTATCGAAGGGTGAAAGGTGCTCTTCCTCCTTTCCAGAACAGTACCTCTCCATCCAGCGTGCCCACTACATACCACTCCCCCTGCGGATGGGCGGCAAAGGCATTCAGCGCACACTCTCCCCAAAAGCGCTGAAAGGAGAAACCGCCTGCGGAGTAGAGCAGGAGTTCACATGCCTGGCCACTACGGCTGAGGTAGGCCTGGCCACCGAATACCCAGTGGGCATCTCCGTAGGCGGGAACACGCTGAGGCAGCCCCGGGAAATCTTGCCATAGGTAAGCAGAATCAGCAACGGTAAGCGCCAGGACGCTTCCGGGGGGAGAGGCGGAAAGCCGTTGCAGGCCCTTCTCCAGCTTAACAGGCTCAGCAGGCTCAAGGCCCGGCACCTTCCAGCTTAATAAGTTTCCATCCAGTGTGCCGGCCAGCAGGCGCCTGCCTTCCTCCGCGAAGGCGATATCACTAAGCCCTTCCGGAAGAGAGCCGTCAAATGGCAGGGGCTCTTCCCCGGAGGGCCATCGCCAGAGGGCTATGTTGCCGGAAGGGCTCATCGCCGCCAGCCATTCTCCTGCTACCGCTATTTTAGTTGCCGGCTCGTTGAAGAGTTCCGCCGAACGGACAGTGCTGCCGGATGCTGCATTCACCACAAAAGCCTTTCCCGATGCAGTGCCGCCGAGCAGAAACTGCCCGTCTCCGGAAACGGCCAGGCTGCTGCTCAGCGGCTCCGGCCACGAAAAAGACGCTTCCACTTCACGGAAAGGCGCCGCCAAACGGTGTACCTCGGAACCGCCATCGGTGAGGAACAGCTGGCCGCCATCGGGCGAGAAGGCCAGAGACTCGATGCTCAAGGGGCCTGTTTTCAGCCGGTGATTCGGCAGGGGGTAGGGGAAATCCCAGCGGCGCACGGTGCTGTCCCGGGCGGCGCTTAGCAGAAAATGGCCATTGTTATAATAAGCACTACTGGCCACCGGCCCCCGAAGCCCCTTCAGTGCCCTGTACATCTGTCCGC
>CAYVVK010001009.1:0-2090 GCA_964454855.1 uncultured Phaeodactylibacter sp.
CTGGCCTGGGTGCTCTTCTGCACCACATAGCGCTGGGCGTTGGCATTTTGTGGTTTTACAAAGCCCTCGAAATTGGCGGTGGTGCATTTGTGATATACCCCGCCGTCGTTAGGGTCCTGCATGGTGAGCATCCAGCGGAGGTTGTACAGTGTTTCGTCGAGCAGGTCCGGCAATGGGTTGCTGCTTTCCGGAATATGGGTTGTCAGGGTATCAAAATAGCCCGGGAAATCTTCGTACAGGGAAAGCAGGGTGGCGACGGTAATGCCGGAATTGACGATGTACTTGTTGTAATCGCCGGCATCGTACCAGCCGCCCGGCGATGCGATACGGGTACCCGCCGGCCGCTGCTCGGTAGCTGCAGAAGGATGGACCAGCACCGCTGTATCGGGATGGCTGAACGGCCGCTGCCACTGCCCGGCGTACTGCTCCGGCAGGCGGGTGGACATGCGCTGAAAGTAGAAGCCCTTCAGCGCCGCCCGGGCGGCTTCCTCATGAACATCAGGTGCTATCCGGAAAGGCCAGGATTCCTCCAGCCCCGGAATTTGCAGCACGAAACGGCCGTTCTCCTGAAGTGCAGAAAAATCCGCCATCCAGGTTCTTTTATCAGAAAAGGAGGAAAACTGCGGCCCGGCAAATCTCCCCTTGAACACCTCTTCCTTTGAGTCGGCATGAAGTACGTAAAAGGGCCCTTCCACCTCCGTAGTGATAATGGCGATTTTTGGCGCCTCCGGATAAAACCCGATCTGGTTGAGGTGGATGGACTCAAAGGGAGGTGCCTGCCCGGTATCGGTGCAAGATACCGCGATCAGCAGGAGAAGTGCAAGAGGACAAATAAGTTTGCTGTCCATAAAGGTTTTGATTTGTTGGTCATAAAAAACATAGTCAAGCCGGGACTATTATAGTGTACATTAAATTGTGTGATGTTCCCTGCGCTCGCCTCCCGGCCTCCTGAAGGAGTAGCTGCCACCCGCCCTATACAAGGCTGATTGGAGTTTGCGGGAGGGGGTCCTCCTCTTTGCTCCGTCGCCGAAGCGGCTTTGGCGCATAGGAGACAGGGAGTTAGACGCTGTCGCTCATAGCTTTAGCGTCGAGCGAGGGCTGCGATGGCATATCCAAAAACTTTTTGCACAGTGTACTATTTGCCACATCCATAATATTACCCATACTTTCTTACTCCACCAAAACCAATGCCCTGACTCCGATCTTTTTCTCACTCTCCACCCTCAGCCAGTACATACCTCCCGACAAGCGCTCAGGAAGCTGAAACCGGCCATCACTCAGCTGGAAACCATAAGCTTCGCGCCCCGTTGCATCCAGTAAGGCGGCCCGCCCGGACAATCCTCCCGGGCCGGAACTGCCAACGGACACCTCCATACCTGGCCGGGCCGGATTCGGATAAAGTTCAAATTTCAGGTTTCGCAGGGCTTCCCTGCTGGCCACCGGCGAATTATCCACTACGAAGGCCACATCCCATACGAATGAAGGCAGGGGAATGGAAAGCTTACCACCGCTGGCCGTGGCGGATGCCCCGCCGTACACTATGCCTGTAAGCGGTTCGTACCAGCGCACCGCATAGGCGCCATCCTGAAAGCCTTCCACTTCTATGAAGGAGGGAGGAGCGCTTTCCGGTTCGCCATGCTCCACGAGCTGCCGGTGATTGTACCGGTGATTGAGCGCCCAGCCTGCCGCCAGTTGCTGGCCTTCCCCAACCAGCACATAGGCATCCACCTGTGAGCCCAGCCCCTCGAAGGAATAGGAGGCGATGGTGATCCAGTCTGTGCCCGTGTTATCCACCCTGATGGCGTGCGTACCGGCAGGCACGGTAATGGTGTATTCCGAATTGGGCGTGGCATTCTGCTGAAGCAGCAGGCTGCCGTCCAGCCAGATGGAGATCACTGGCCCTGTGCTTGTTTCGTCTCCAGTGGTAACAGTAAATTCACCGGCAGCGGGGTAATGAACCCGAAAAGTGGGCGGGCTGCGATACTGCGTATTCCATTCTGAGCCATAAAGGAATTGCCCCAGCCTGGCCCCGGCGGGTGATACCAGGCCGTTCTCGTCGATGGTGATCTCCGGATCGCCGATGCCCGCCC
>CAYVVK010001010.1:0-2084 GCA_964454855.1 uncultured Phaeodactylibacter sp.
TCACTGCCCTGGATGCCACCACTATGGAGATCAGCAGCCATGAGCTCGTGCTGGTGGAAGGGCCCTCGGGCTCCGGGAAAACGACCCTGATTTCGCTTATTGGCTGTGTCATTTACCCGACGGAGGGCAAAGTCTTCGTCAGGGACGTACACACCAGCGAGCTGAACGACCGGCAACTCTCGAGGCTGCGCCTGAACAACATAGGCTTCGTTTTTCAGAACTTCAACCTCATCGCCCCCTTTTCCGCCCTGGACAATGTGGCCTTTCCCCTGCGGCTGATGGGCAGGAGCCACCGCGAAGCCCGCGAGGAGGCCATGCAACAACTGGAGAAGCTGGGCCTGGCGGACCGCCGCAGGAACCTGCCGCGCGAACTATCCGGCGGGCAGAAGCAGCGAGTAGCCATCGCCCGCGCTCTGGTCACCAGCCCCCGCATTCTGCTCTGCGACGAGCCTACGGCCTCCCTCGACCACGACTCCCTGGATAAGATAATGAGTGAACTGCAAAGCCTCAGCGAGGAGGGGCGGGCGGTGGGGGTGGTCACCCACGACCCGCGCCTGGAAAAGTACGCCGCCCGGATCGTTCAGGTGGAAGATGGCCGAATAGTGAACGAAAACCAATGAAACTATGAAGTACCGGATTAAGCGCCTGGACGATAGTAGCTCTTTTAAAATGCTTCGCCTGCGGAACGCCAAATGCTTTGCTCCCGGGCTTCCCGGGCGGATTGTTACACTGTTGAATTGTTACATTGTTTCCGTTCAGGCACTTCTCATTAGAGGAGGCATGGCATTTTTTCTGATTTCCTTGCTGGCGGGCTGTGGCGGCGGGGAGGAAAAAGTATCCAATAGGGAAGAGGCCAAGGCGGAGCAGCGCGCCGCCATCCGGCGCCTGCAGAACCCCGCCGAAGTGGCTGCACTGGGAAAGGTGATCCCGGCGGAAGAGATACTGGAACTCGCCTTTGAAGCCAGTGGCCGGGTGCAGCGCCTGTACCTGGAGGAAGGCAAACAGGCACAGGCCGGAAGCCCGCTCATCACACTGGATGCCGCCCTTGAAGACAACCAGCTGAAAGCCCTGGCCGCACAGCGGGAGCGCAACCGCCTGGAGCAGGAAGACGCCCGGGCGCAGCAGCGCTATCAGGAGGAAGTCCTGGAACAGCATCAGCAAACTTATCAGCGCCTGAAACGCTCGGTGGAGGCTGATGCCCTGCCCGCCAGCCAGATGGACCCCGCAGAGCTTGATATCAAAGACAGCCGCCAGCGGGCCGCCGACGCCCGGAGGTTGCTGCAACGCCTGGAGGTTCAGGCCCGGGAATTGCGTATTCAGCAGGAGGAAGTGCAGCTGCGCCGCCGGCAGAAGATGCTCAGCGCTCCGGGGGAAGGCACTCTCCTGAACTGGGAAGTGCGGGAAGGCGAAACAGTAAGTGCCTATCAGAAAGTGGGGGAGTTTGCACCCGCCGGCCCCCTGATTGTCGAAGCCGAGGTGGATGAGTATTTCGCCACCAATGTCAAAGTGGGGCAGCCCGCCATCGTCCGCCGCGAAGGGTACACCGACACTCTGGCCCGGGGAGAGGTGGTCTTCACCGCCGGTAAGCTCAGTGATAAGTCCATCTTGTCGGAAGACAGCAGCCAGTTTGAAGACCTTCAGGTTCGGCGCATCAAGATCCGCCTGCAGGAAGACACTGGCCTGCTGCTGGGCATGAAGGTGGAGGCCGTCATTCGAACCACAGAAAACCGTTGAAATATGTTCCGGCATGCCCTGAAATTTATCAACTACGACAAACCCAAAGCCTTTGGCGCCACCCTGGGAGTCCTGGTCGCCATTTTCCTCATCGGGCAGCAGGCGGGCATTTTCCTGTTTCTCACCGGGCTGATGACCGCCCTGGTTGATAACTCCAAGGCTGACGTATGGGTGGTCAACGACAATGCACGGGACGCCAACCGCCTGGGCACCATTGACACGCGCTACCTGCAGGAACTCAAGTCCATCCCCGGCGTGGACATTACGGCCAGCCTGGTGCTGGCCGGCGCCAGCCTGAAGCTGCGCAACGGCGAGCAATTGCCGGTGCAGCTGGTAGGCGTGGAAGCCCC
>CAYVVK010001011.1:0-2082 GCA_964454855.1 uncultured Phaeodactylibacter sp.
GGCCTGATAGGATACATTGCTCATTTTTAATGTAGTTGTGTATAAAGATTAGCGAAGTGTCAGCGCAGGCAGGCTCGGGTGAAGCCGCATCGCCCGTACGGGCTCACGAACGAGTCATCCGTGTCATCGCCCGAGGCTAAAGCTATGAGCGACAGTGTCCGTGTTCTTTTTTATGTAAATTGAAAAATTCGGGATGACTCATGTCTGCTTTCCCTTTAGCAATACCACCGAAAACATTTACTTTTGTCAGCGAAAATTCCCGAAACCGAGCGGGCGAATCCTGCTGACAAAAGTACATTATGCATACACGTTTATTTTTCTTCGCTGCTGCCTTTGGCATTTTACTCTGGAACCCTGCGTTCGCAGAAAGCCATACCTCCACTGCAGAAAACTTCCGATTGCTCAACGAAGACACCGTTTCCCTCTCGCTTTCTTCCGTGGAGGCCCTGCCGGGAGAAACGGTTTGCCTGCAGGTGCAGGTGGACTCCAATTTCAGCAATTTGGTGACCCTGCAGTTTACCCTCTCCTGGGATACCGCTCAGCTGGAATTCTTGGAGGCCAGCCTCAACCCTGCCTTTCCCCCCAATTTCATCAGCATACCCATCCTGGGGCTGGACAATACCGGTTCCGGCTTCCTGGTCATGGCCTGGGGGCTGGGCGATTTTGATACCTATCCCGATGGCATCAGCCGGGATCCCGGATATGAGATCCTGGAGTTGTGCCTGAGGGTAAAAACCAATGCTTCGGGCTTTCTGCCGGTAGATTTCACCGATGACATCGCCATACAGGAAGCCGCCAACAGCGACCTGGAGGTTTGCAACATCAATTTCCGGGGCGGAGGCGTGCAAACACCTTCGGCAGCGCAGAAAGTGGCCCTGCAGGTGGGAGAGGCCCGCGGGCCGGTAGGCAGCAGGGTTCATGTGCCTGTGTTGGCCACTGAATTTACCAATATTTGTTTCTTGGAGCTGGGTATCAGCTGGGACAACAGCAGGCTGCAGTACGCCGGGGTAGACAATTTAGGCCTGCCCGGCATGGAGGAAGGCCAGTTCAGCTTCGTGGACAGCTACAACCTCCTGCTGGACTGGAGTTGCAACGGTACCGGCGCCTCTCTCACGGCAGGAGATACCCTTTTTGTTATTCAATATGACCTGCTTGGCCCGGCGGGCGATGACTGCACCCTCGATTTTATGCCCGAAGCCACACTGGCCATCAATGCGGATGGAGAGGTGTTGGAAACGGAATTACAGAACGGCTATGTCTATATCGAAGGCAGTAACCCGGCCAGTGACGTCAGCTTTACCATTCAGGATGCCGATGTCCTGGCCGGCGGTGATGTTTGCACCGATATTACGGTAGCCAACTTTTCCGATATCACGAACCTGCAGTTCACCATGCGCTGGGATACCAGTCGGCTGGCCTTCGAATCGCTGCAGTTTGGCAACCTCTCCGGCCTGGAGGGCAGTTTCAACCTTGCCACAGTTTCCGAGGGCTTTTTCCGCATGGCCTGGTTCAGCGGTAACCTGCCGGACGGAAGCACGCTGGAAGACGGGGCCCTGCTCTTTTCGCTCTGCTTCACCGCCAAATCCCGGACCGGGCCCGCCGCAGTGCGCTTTTCGGGAATTCCACTGGCTATAGTACTAGGCGTAGAAGGCTCTCAGCTGCCGGCGCCCGCGGCCTTCGAAGATGGCGAAGCTTTTGTTTATGATGTCGAGGTATGGCCCGGCGATACCGATGCGGATGGCCAGGTGGGAGAATACGACCTGCTGCCCCTGGGCCTTGCTATGGGCGCTGCGGGCCCGCAGCGCCCGGTTGCGAGTACCGTCTGGGAAGGGCAGCTGGCGCTTTCCTGGGAAACGACAATAGCAGGCTCCGCCACCAATACCGTCCACAGCGATGCCGATGGCAACGGCACCGTCACTACCGATGACACCCTGGCCATCCACCTGAACTGGGGCCTGGAAGTACCGCCTTTGCAGCCGCCCTCCGGTGCGGGTAGGGTAGGGGTGGACGTTCCCATCCTGGTGCGGCCCGATACGCTTCCCGCCAGCAGTATGCTGGCCTTTGATGTGATGCTCGGCACGC
>CAYVVK010001012.1:0-2080 GCA_964454855.1 uncultured Phaeodactylibacter sp.
TACCGTCGAAACATCGTCTCAAAATTACTCTATAGCACAAAAAACAGTACTTGGCCGGTTTTGATTTATTTAGTTGGCAGTGGGCAGTGGGCAGTCGGCAGTCGGCAGTGGGCAGTATGCAGCCGGCAGTGTCTGATGCTACGGCACAGGAAGCACACGCAGGGCGTATCGCCTACTTCAGGTATAGCAACCTGGCTTGAAGCACATTAAAAAACCACAAAACAATCTAAAGTTATGAAACTGATCCAATGGATATTATTCTCTATGGCCATCACCCTGACAGCGAGCAGCTGTTTTATAGACATCGACGATGATGATGGCTTCTTCGGCCCCTGTGTGAACGGGAGTGGCCCCATAATAACCGAAACCATATTCCTGCCCAATTTCGATGGCATAGAGCTGCGCTCCTCTGCGGATATTTTCCTCAAGCAGGGGCCGGAATTCGAAGTGGTGGTGGAAGGCAAGGAAAATATCATCGACGAGCTGAGCCGCGAGGTGGACAATGGCGTGTGGGAGATCGACTTCGACCGCTGTGTGCGTGACGTGGATGATTTCAATATCTTCATCACCATGCCAGACCTGCGCAAGCTGCGCGTCCTGGGCTCCGGCGATGTGTTTGGCGAGAACGTCTTCATCATCGGCGACCTGGAGGTCGATATCCCGGGCTCTGGAAACGTCGACCTGGCCCTCGAGGCCGATGACCTCGATGTGGACATCCCCGGCTCCGGCGACCTCTCGCTGGAAGGCACCGCCGATGAAACCAAATACCGCATCCCCGGCTCGGGTGATGTGCGCGCCTTCGGGCTGGTTGCCCGGACGGCAGATATCAACATCATCGGTTCCGGCGACGTGGAAGTCTTTGTCACGGAGTTCATGCGCGTGCGCATCTCCGGTTCCGGCGACGTCTTCTTCAGAGGCGAACCGGATATCGATGTGGCCATTACCGGCTCCGGCGACCTGATCGACGCGAACTAAACGAAGAACCTTTTACAGGGTGTTTCTTTTGAGAGTGCGTTCCGGAAAGCCTTGCCTCATGGCAGGGCTTTCTTTGTTGCCGGGCCGGCGTTTTTTGAGCGGTCGAGGAAAAAAGATATTTTGAAAAAACTTCCATTGGGGCGGGAATGGATATTCCATACCTACGGCATGGAGGCAAGCCTGCATTCCGATCCTACCGATATTACATGCCTACGGCATGAGCGAGCGAAGGGCGGGAATAATTATATCCTGCAATCCTGCCAACGGCCCTTTCCTCAAAGCTGCTTCAACACCCGGCAGGGATTTCCCGCTGCGAATACATTTTCGGGTACGTTCTTCACCACTACGGCCCCCGCGCCGATGGTGGTATTATCGCCAATGGTGACGCCCTGGCAGATGATGGCGCCGCCGCCCACCCAGACGTTATTGCCTATGGTAACCGGAGCGGCCAGCTCCGGCCCTTTGATGCGCTCGGCGGCCTGCAGGGGGTGGTAGGCGGTATATACCTGTACATTGGGGCCGAACATGACGTTGTCACCAATTTCCACCCGGGCGCAGTCGAGAATGGTGCAGTTGTAATTGGCGAAGAAGTTGTTGCCGATGAAGATATGGCGGCCATAGTCGCAGAAAAAAGGGGGGAATATCTCGAAGCTGGCCTCGATGCTGCCGAAGAGTTCCCGGAGCAAATTCTTCCGCTCATTTTCCTGATCGTAGTCCAGCTGGTTGAAACGGAAGCAGGCCTGGCGGGCGCGTTTCAGCAGGGCCTGCAGCTCGGGGTCGCTGGCGAGGTAGAGTTCTCCGGCCAGCATTTTTTCCAGTTCTGATTTAGGCATAACCTTTTGGGGTGCAATATAAGTGCTAGGTTTTGAAAGATTTGTGCAGGAAGAATAAAGCGTTTTGGTTGGCTTTTAGGGGATTAATCCAAACTTAAAATACGAAATGCTGGAAGCTTCAAAGGGGCCAGTGGAAGGTGGAAGATCGTCCTGATGAATGCCATCGGCACCTCTTCCTATGAAAAGGAGGCGAAGGATTAAAAGAGCCTCTGGCTGGCAGGCGAAGCGGCTGGATTAACCAATCTTCGCCTGCCTACTGCCCCCTGCCCCCT
>CAYVVK010001013.1:0-2077 GCA_964454855.1 uncultured Phaeodactylibacter sp.
AAAGGAAAAAGCACTCCTAGAAAGCCGACAGTTATTGATCGCGCGTCGCTAAAGCGGCAAAAGGATGAAAAAATCCATTATTTTGCGCGGATGAGGAAAAGGCATTCTTACGCTAACGTGGCGGCTGTTTTCTTCCTGGCCCTGGGTATGGTGCTACGCCTGTGGTACCATCTCGACGCGCGCTCCCTCTTCATAGACGAGGCCAACCTGGCGCTGAACGTTTCCGAACTTCCTTACCACCGCTTCTTCCAGCCGCTGCTTTACGATCAGTACGCCCCTCCTCTCTTTCTTTTGCTTTCCAAATGGGCCGTCGCCCTGCTGGGCAATCATGAATGGGCCCTTCGGCTGTTGCCTTTGGCTGGTGGCGTGTTTTCCCTATTTGCCGTCTATATGCTGAACCGAATCATGGAGCTGGCGCCCGCCATATGCTGGTATCCACTGGCCCTGCTGGCCCTGTCGCCCTTTATGCTTCGCTTTTCCACCGAATTCAAGCAGTACAGCACGGACGCCGCCCTGGCGCTGGGGCTGCTCTGGCTCGCTCTGCAGCTTCCTCCGAAAATAATGCAGGTGCGGCATCTCTGGCTCTGGGGTATAGTGGGCAGCCTGAGCGTGTGGTTTTCCATGCCTGCTGTTTTTGTGCTGTGCGGGGTGGGCGTATACTACCTGTATGGAATGTTCAGGAATAGGGATAGCCGGGCGGTACTTCAACTCAGCCTGGCAGTGCTCGCCTGGCTTATGTCCTTTACGCTCTTGTACTTCCGCGTTTTGAAAGCGGGCATCGAGCGGCCGGTGCTGCAGGACTACCATGCCGTTTATTTTTTCCCCCTGCGCCTCTGGGAGGCGGAGGCCTGGGAACAAATGGGCAGTATTTTCTACGGCCTGCTCAGCCCGGTTCTGGGGTTTACCATTATCGGGCTGGCCACCGGTGCGGGCCTGATGATATGGGGCGCCTCCCGTATGTACCATAAGGAAAGCGAGCGTTTTCTGCTGTTCACTATTCCCATTCTGGCCTGTTTTGCCGCCTCGGCCTTTCAGCTTTTTTCCCTTATTCCCAGGGTTTCCCTCTTCCTGATGCCTTTTTTCCTTCTGCTGGCGGCCTTCGGGGCCTCCGAGCTGTGGAAAAATGCCGGCCGGTATGCACGCCTGGCGCTGCTGGCACTGCTCGTGCTGGAAGCTGCTCCATTCTTCAATTCTGTAAAACAGTTGGGGCAAAGCACGGAAGTAGAAAATACAGCGGGATTAATACGGGAAATCAGGGAACAGGGCTTTTCCGGGCCCGTTTTTATTGACGCCCCGGCAGTACCCGCCTACCGGTATTACAGCCGCTGGCATGAGAATAATGAAGCTTACCAGTTGCCGGCACCTTTCTTCCTGGATTGGGAGGAAAGTAGCCTGAGGGAAAAACTGAAAGGAGAGGCTGCCGAAGAGGGCTTCTGGCTACTATTTTCCAACCTGCATTCCGGAGAGGCCGGAAAGAGAATGAACCGGATGAAAAACGCGGCGGAATCTGCAGGGAAAGAAAAACGGCGGGTGGAAAAGAAAGGGGCAGCCGCCTTTTGGCATGAAGGCAGCGAACACTGAAAGAAGCCCCTGTTACCTTTAAAAGGCCAGAAACTCCCGGGCGTGCGCGTCCATCACCTTCAGGGTTTCCTCATCGGCGATCTCCCCGTTGCCGTTTTTGAGTTTGGAAATGCGGGAAATGGGCAGTTTGTTGGGCATGACTATGGTGCCCAGATAGTTGAGTACGCCGGTGAGGTGCTCCATGCCGCGCAGGTTGCCGGCCCGGCCGGTGGCGACTCCGATGAGAGCAGCCTTCTTTCCGTCAAAGTTATGGAAATATTCCCGCACAGGCGTCGATGAAGAGTTTGAGGGCGCCCGGGAAACCGCCGTTGTATTCCGGAATGACGAAGGCGAACTTGGAAGCCGGCAGGATGTATTCATCCTGTAACTTCACCAGGCTCTCCGAAGGGTGGGAATACATTTCGGGGTGGAACCAATCGTGGGGGACGTGTTCCAGGGCCAGCAGTTTGACGTCCTCCTCGCTGTGCTGCTGCAGCATGTCGAAGTACAGCCTCGT
>CAYVVK010001014.1:0-2065 GCA_964454855.1 uncultured Phaeodactylibacter sp.
TGGCCAAGGCCCGGCTCTACAAACTGATTGAAGAAAAGTTGTGTGCATAGAGTAGTCCATCGGAGGGGGCTGGGGGGAGGCTCTTAAAACGCCAGCTCATACCACACCACATAATCCTTCAGTACCACATGGGCCTTGCTGCCTTTCGGGCCGTAAAATTCCGCCAGAGGCACAAAATCCTCCTGCCGGCCTACGCGGGCCAGCACCACCAGGCCGTATTCCGGAGAGAAGCCACCGTATTTGAGAACGGTGGCCGGCCGGCCGGGAGCCCAGTCGCTGTATTCCCCGCGGGTTAGGGCGTCGAAGGGGAAAGGCAGCTGTTGTTCCAGGTAATGGATCCAGTTAGCCTCGTCGCTCTCTGTGGGATGCGCCAGGAGGATGGACTTCAGGCGCTGCTCCTGTTTTTCCGGCAGCTTGGCAAAAACGTTTTCATAGAGCAGCCTGCGGTAGGTATTCCGCACGGAATCTCCGGGTTCCGGGCTCCTGCGTTTTTCCAGCGCCAGTTCCCGCTCTTCCAGCATTTCCATCACGTGGAAGCTCGCTCCAAGCTGAGCAATGTAGGGAGTCGGGATTTTTTCCATGGACGCACTGTCCAGCATGATGTGATAGACAGGCGTACCGTCGTCTACATCCACCAGGGCCTCGGAGACCAGGCCGGTGAAGCCCTTCAGGCTAAAAGAGTTAAAGTGGTTGCTTTCATCAAAATAATCTTCTGTGACGTCCTTCACGATGCGCACAAAAGTACCGGGCGGATAGCGGGGCCGGGGGTTGGGCACGAAATCCTCCTCTTCCCCGGGCCAGCCCATACCGAAGATATCCTCTTCTTCTTCCTCAAAGCCCATCATTTCACTGATCATCTCTTCCAGGGGGCTCACGGTGGCCATGAGCTCTTCGATAAGGTCGTCGAGCAGAGGGGAAAAAATGCCCCGTTTAAGCGTATCATCCAGGGCGGCCTCGAAGGCTTCCACCATTTCGACGGTAGGTTCCAGCTGTGCCAGGCCCATGCCTTCCTCTATGGAGTAGCCGGCCCTAGCCATGCTGTCTACATCGGTGAGCATCTGTCCCATATCGCTCTGGCGAAGGTTTTTGATCTCCTGGCTGAGGCGTTCCTTCTGTTGTTCCAGCAGGGCCAGCTGATGCTCCAGGCGGCTGGCCCTGGCGTCCAGGGCATCTATGGTAAAGCCTTTCTCCGGGGCCGTTTCGCTGCCGGTTTCCCCCCAGATCTGTTCCAACTGTATCAGTTCCTGAATGTCGTGTCTGGCGTAGGCCTCGTTAAGTTGCTGCTGCAGCAGGTGGAATTGTTCCGCCTCTTTTTCCGAGCGGGCGCGGTCGGGATGGAACTGCTTGGATAAGCTGAGGTAGAGCTTGCGGATGTCGCGCTGCACGTCCTTGGGGGGCTCCACCCGGAATTCCCGGAAAGCATCGCGAAAGCGGGCGCTCTGCCCTTCCTCTTCCCATTCCCGGGTATATTCGGCGGCCGCTTCCTCGAAGCCGGGCATCTCTTCGTAGCCCACGAAGCCAAAATACAGCTCTTCGATCTTTTCTTTTTCCTGCTCGCCGAGGCGCTTGTCCTTCCGCACTTTTTCTATGAGCTGCTCCAGCCGCTCCCGGCATCTCAACAGGCGTTCCTGCAGGCGGGAAGCCTTATTGTGTATATCCCGCTGAATCTCTTCTACCCGCTCCCGGGTGTTGCTCAGGCGCGTCTTCAGCCCCTTCAGTGTGCTGCGGGTGCGTTTGAGCTGTTTCTCCAACTCCTGGATGCGCGCCTCCTTTTTTCGCATTTCTGCGCTTTTATCAATTTTCATCTGGCTGCTCCTTTGATCTTGAGGTGCAAAGATAGGCTTCTATGCTTATGTAAATGCAGAAAGGCAGTATGATTTTGAGAACGGGCGGTGAAGGCCCTGCAAAAAGAACCCTTTGTTTTCGGAAAGGCCAGGGCTTGCCCACTCCCATGAAAATGAGTACCTTATAGAGCCAACAGGCTACCAATCTAGCGCTGGACAAAGTCGGAAGTCGGAAGTCGGAATGGCTTAAGGCAATCCGCAACTCTTTGGCTATCAACAGT
>CAYVVK010001015.1:0-2053 GCA_964454855.1 uncultured Phaeodactylibacter sp.
ACGCGCTTGCTGCGCTTGGTCAGTCCTTTGCTCTACCAACTGAGCTACCCGACCATATGTCGTTAAATCCAGCGCGAGGGTGGAACGCCGGGGAAAATCCTTGTTTCGGATTTTCACCGCCATGCGTGCTGCATGGCGCCCTCCGGGCAACCGCTGTGCGGTTGGTGGCCAAACGCGCTTGCTGCGCTTGGTCAGTCCTTTGCTCTACCAACTGAGCTACCCGACCAACTTTTTTCAATAAGCTGCATAGTAACGAAAATTTTTCAGATGACAAGGAAAAAACCAGCTGGACAAAACAAGAAAGTCATGTTTAATTCGCCCATGCCCATTGAGGCGGGATACCGAAGCGGTCAAACGGGACTGGCTGTAAACCAGTTGGCTCTGCCTTCGTAGGTTCGAATCCTACTCCCGCCACCAGATTTGCCCAGATAAAAAGCGCCGGGGGCGCTTTTTTCAGCAAATCTGTTTAGCCGAAGAAAGTTGCTACTTGGATGAACGATAAACTGTTTTCTTTGCCAAACAGAGGTATTCAGCCACTTCACAAATTATTAGGAAATTCTCGTGCCATAATTCTTCTTTGTAATGAGTAATCCTGTTGAAAATAGTGGAAAAGTGTTTGGATATCAACTAGTCTCTGTTAGGAATAAAGATCTGGGAGGAGTTTGATGCGTCTATTAAAGTATAAAGTGAATAAGTTTCGCTCTATCAAAGGGACAGATTGGATCGAAACAGATCAATGGACGTGCTTCGTTGGTGTGAACGAATCTGGTAAAACAAACCTCCTGCTCCCACTCTGGAAGTTTAACCCGGCTGATAATTCAACTAAGATCGACCTACTTTTAGATTATCCGCGAGACGAATATTCAAAGATTGATGAAAATGATGGAGAGCGTAAAGCAGAACCCTTCATTGAGGCCCTCTTTCAAATTACCGATGAAGAGCTTGCCGATTTCAATGCAAAATATGATGAATTCCTGAAACCAGAAGAATCTGATGAAGGGGAAGATACCCCTAAAAAAGAAGTTCCAGAAAAAGTTAAGCTGTCAAAGTTCCTGCTAATCAAAAAGGATTATGAGGGTAATTTCTACATCCATATCTCTGATGAACAATGCGAAGAGAAAACCGAAAACATCCAAGAGTTTGTTGGAAATAAGCTATTTGAGGAGATATGCGAACGCATTCCAAAATTTGTTTACTACTCTGAATATGGCAATCTGGACTCTGATCTGTACCTTCCACGAGTTAGAGAAGATTTGGCTCGTATAGATTCTCTGGGCGGCAAAGAGCGTATGAAAGCGCGAACCCTCAAAATATTGTTTGGCCATCTGAATCTGAATCCGGATGAGATATTGGCTCTTGGACAAGAAAATAAACCAAATAATGATCCCAAACAGAAAACTACTGATGCGATAGAAAAAGAGTCTCGAAACAAACAAGAGCGCTTTGCTAAAATTGAATCAGCTGCGACTTATCTTTCTTCTCAATTTAAAAATTGGTGGACTCAAGGAGATTACACATTCCGCTTTAATGCCGATGGCGAATATTTCAGGATTTTTGTTAGCGACGGTGAACGCCCATCACCAATTGAATTGGAATCCAGAAGTAAAGGATTGCAGTGGTTTTTCAGCTTCTTTTTGGTGTTCTTAGCAGAGAGCAAAGACAACCACCGTGATTGTATATTGTTGCTGGATGAGCCCGGTTTAAGCCTACACCCCAATGCGCAAACAGATTTGATCCGCTTTTTCGAGCAGCTATCCCAGAACAATCAACTAATCTACACCACACATCTTCCTTTCTTAGTTGATCATAACAGCCTCGACAGGGTCAAGGCGGTTTACACAGAAAAAGGGCTTACAAAAGCATCCAACGATATAAGCAAGGCCGATAAGGAAAAGAAAGCTATTCAACCAGTTAACGCGGCTATTGGCATTACGGCCTCACAAAGCCTGCTTGTCGGGTGTGATATTGTCATCGTCGAGGGTGTCTCTGATCAATTCTACCTGACCATGATAAAAAATCACCTGGTCTCAAAGGGTAAGTCTAAGCCTAAGAA
>CAYVVK010001016.1:0-2037 GCA_964454855.1 uncultured Phaeodactylibacter sp.
GCCGCGGATGCTGCCGGCAGCATAGAAAAAATCATTGTAGTTGGAGGTGAAGTTGCAGTCGCCGGAATAGTTGAGGACTGAAGAGCCTCCCCGGAAACCTTTGCCGCTCACATCGATCGGCGCCTGCAAAGATAGCTGAGTAGCTTCAAGAGCGAGAATGCCTCCGGTGCGGCCGTCCCAGGCGCGGGCGGTAAGAGTGTCGGTTACTACCGCCGTTTCATAGGCCGGCATGCTTATGATCTGTACCCTGCCGTTGACATCGTACTCATGGAGCAGTGTGCGCTCCAGGCGGATCTCCTGGCCGTTGATGGCGGCTATGGCCCCTTTTTCGTAAAGGCCGGCCTGGCCGAGATCGGTGATGTCTCCATACGAGGCATCGTTGTCGGTATCGGCCTGGGCTCCCTGCATTTGTATCAGGATCAGGGCTTGCCCCACGGCAAAACCCTGGGTGGTAGCTACCCGAAGGGTGTTGTTACAGTAATCGATGGATTCCACGGCGGCATAGGCATTGATGATGCCGGAGAGTTCTTCCTGAGCCTTGGTGTAAATCGAAATCAGGGCCATCAGGGCCAGCAGCGTAGTTTTTCTCATATTCCGGATCGTTTTTGGGTGGCCCTAAAGTTAAAGAAGAATTCCATAACTTACTGTTAAGGCGTTCAAACGTTCAAAGGCCAAAAGGTTCAAACGTCCTCATCCTCCGGCGCAAGCCGGACTTCCAGCCCGTCCATTTCATCGCTGAGGCGGATCTGGCAGCCCAGCCGGGAGTTGTCCTCGACAAAGAAGGCCTGGTCGAGCATGTCCTCTTCCTCAGGGTTCATCTCCGGAAGTTCGTGATCGGAAAGGATGTACACATGGCAGGTAGAGCAAAGGGCCATGCCCCCGCAGGTGCCCTTCACGGGAAGTTCACTGGCCTTGCATAATTCCATGAGGTTGAGGCCCATATCGGTGGGCGCTTCTATTTCGTGGGCCTTGTCTTCGCGGTCGATGATGGTGATGTTGATCATTGGGACGTATTCTTTGCCGCAAATATCGAATTATTGATAAATTCTACTGGGTTTATAGGGATTTTTTTCATGGGCCGGCGCGGCCTTTCCCCAGAAGAACACAGCTGCGGCCAGGCGGTTTACAAAGCCTGGCAGTTTATTGACGGGTGGTATACGCCTAAATTCAGCAGCCTTTAAAACCAGAGGGCGCCGAATTTTGTCCCTATTGCGGAAATCCTGACCTTTACACCTCACTAAAAATAAACTTTTGAGGCTGGAAAGTGTAGGATTGTTTTAGAAGCCAATAACGAAAATGAACAAATCGACCGAAACTAAAGAAGATATTACCATAAAGTTTGCAGGCGATTCCGGCGACGGTATGCAGCTGACGGGGTCTCTGTTTACGGATAATACGGCACTCACCGGCAGTGACCTGGCGACCTTCCCCGATTTCCCTGCGGAGATTCGCGCCCCTCAGGGCACCCTGGCCGGCGTTTCCGGTTTTCAGCTCCACTTCGGGAGCCGCCGCATACTTACTCCCGGCGATGAGTACGATGTGCTGGTGGCCATGAACGCTGCGGCCCTGAAAACGAATATCGGGCAGATGGAGCGCGGCAGTACCCTCATCCTCAACACCGATGGTTTTGACAAGAAAAACCTGCGGCTGGCCAAATACGAAGAAGGGGAGAACCCTCTGGAGGGCGACAGCCTGAAGGATTTTCAGATGTTTAAGATACCGGTGACTAAGCTTACCCGGGAATGCCTGGTAGATTCCTCGTTGAGCACCAAACAGAAAGACCTGGTCAAAAACATGTTTGTCCTGGGCTTCCTCTACTGGCTGTACAACCGGCAGCTGGATTCGACCATCGAATTTCTGGAATCCAAATTCAGCAAGAAACCGGATATCCTGCAGGCGAATATAGATACCCTGAAAGCCGGCTACCACTACGGCGAGACCACGGAGACATTCACTACCCGCTACGAGATACAGCCGGCGCCACTGGAAAAAGGGGCCTACCGGAATGTGATGGGCAACGAAGCCCTGGGAGTAGGC
>CAYVVK010001017.1:0-2029 GCA_964454855.1 uncultured Phaeodactylibacter sp.
GGACATCGCCCGCCATACGGCGGCCGCTGGTCACCATCCCCCTGGAGATCGAAATTTCGGATACTGGCTTTATCCGGGTGAGTGTATCCGCCGAGCAGGAGCTGTTCCAGGTGGAAAACGACTTCCTCTCAGGGCTGGGTGGTTTTTCCGTGTCGGCGGCAACGGCTATCCTGCAGGAAAAGCTGAAAGATGAAGAAGCGGATTTTTGGGAAGCCCTGGAAATCATCCGGATCAATGCCCTGCAGGCTTTCGCCAGCAACCTCAGCTCTGATGCGGAGTACAACACCTCCGAGTATGCTCCGGAATTGCTGCCGGCTACCCCCACCGTTTACTACGCCCCGGTGATCTTCTTCCGGGAGCGCAGCCTGCGCAGCTATACCGTTCTTTTTGATGCCATCCTCCAGCACCTCGACGCCCAGGAAGACAGTTTCCAGCTCGGCCTGCTGGACCGGGTGGTTTACGCATTGGATAACCTGCCCGAAGGGCGAAGCATCGGCAATAAATCCTGGCAGGTATCCGACGAAGAGATCATCCTGCCCAAGGAAAGCAATGCCGAGCAGATGCAGATCGCCCGCCGCATCGGGGAGCGGGACGTGGTGCTGGTGCAGGGCCCTCCCGGCACCGGCAAGTCGCATACCATTGCCAATATCATCACCTATCTGCTCAGCCAGGGCAAGAAGGTGCTGGTCACCGCCCATACCGACCAGGCCCTGAAGGCCTTGCGCAACCACCTTCCAGAGGAATTCCTCGACCTGGTCATCTATTTCCTCGACGGCGCCAACCGCCGCGAGAGCGAACTGGCCAGGAGCGTGCGCCAGTTGCAGGAGTCCATCAACGCCTATCAGCCGGAAGAGACCGCGAAGCGGACTGCCAGATACAAACAGGAACTGCAAACGCTGCGCGAAGAGCGGGCGGAACTGATCAACGAGATCAAAACGCTGCAGCAGGCCGACAGCCGCCCCGCCCACCTGAACCAGGTTTACAAGGACGACACCTTACTGGCCCTGACGAGCCGCATTCGTGAAGAAGAAGAACAGTACGGCTGGATGAAGAGCCTGATCACCGATCTGCCGGCAGCCCTGCCACTATCCGATGGGTTGGTAGAATGGCACGGGTGGTTTCAGTCCATCCGGGAGGCCGGCTTTTCGCCGGATGCTCAGCCTATCCCCGATCCGGCACGCCTGCCGGCGCCGGCCGAGCTGAAAAGGCTGAAGGAGTGTCGGGAAGAATACCAGGAGAAGTATAAAGAGAAGGTGCTGCCGGTGCAGGTAGAAATGAATGCGGAAGAACTAAAGAACCTGGTGGAGCGCTTTGCCGGGCTGAAAAGCTTGTTGCCCGTCTCCGCCGAATGGCATCAGAAGGCGCAGCAGGCGCTACGTGCCGGGCAGCCCGCCCGCTGGCAAAAACTGGCACAACGCTCCGGGGAATTGGTACAGGAGCTTATCGAAAATAAAGTGGAGGAACTGGTGCGGGAGTACGAAGTGAGCATTCCGCCCGGGATCTCCCCCCGCCAATTGAAAGCGGACGCTGTGGTGGTATGCGATTATGTAAACCAGGGCAAGAAACTGAGTGGGATTTTACAGCCCCTCCTGTTGCCCAAAGCCATAAAGAACCGTAGCTATATTTTCGAAGACTGCCGGGTGAACGGGCACCCCTGTGTTCAGGCCAATGAACTGGAAGTCCTGTTCCGCTACGCCGAAATCCAGCTGGCGCTCACCGAGCTGGACGAACTCTGGGCGCCCTACGAAGCCCGGGACAGTGACCCCAGGCGCAAGCTGGAAACCTACCAAAGTTATCATGGTCAGCTCACTGGGTTTCTGGAAAACTACCCGCCCTATTTAACCACCCGAAACAGGCTGGAAGTCATCTTCCAGCAAACGGGAGAAACCCTGGAGCAGCCGGAGGCGGTATTCCTGCTGCAAAAAGCCGTGCATGCCCGGTTTCTTAAGGAGGAAATTAGCGCCCTCAATAAAAAGGTGGCGGATGCGCTGGAATACCTGGGCAGCCTGGAAGGAGAAAGCGAAGATGT
>CAYVVK010001018.1:0-2027 GCA_964454855.1 uncultured Phaeodactylibacter sp.
CCACACCAGGCTCCGATCAGAACCTGTACCGCTGGACGCCGGAGGGCAAGCGCCCAGGAGGCTATACTTTCATCTACGGCCATCCCGAAGGCGAGGCGCAGGTAAGCATCAACATCCGGGCCAACCTCGCCGGGGAAGGCAGCGTCCTCGTCGATACAGTTAACCAGCTGAATGAAAAGGCGGGTAGCCTGGAGAATTCCAATTTGTACAGCGATTACCTCAAGGGTAGCAATGCCTACAATCTTACCGCCGGCCTGCTGCGCCGTTTCGCTTCGGAATGGAGCCGGCCTGAGGCCCTCAACCGTTACCGTGCCGGATCCTTCAACGAACCCTTCGCCAATACCATGACCCGGGCCAGTAATGACGCTACGGACAGAATACTGAATACCGGTGACGACATGGCCGGCCAGGACTATCTGCTGGAGATGTACCAGTTGCAGTTGTCCTTTTCTATGGTTTTCCTGGCCATGTTAAAGAATGACATTAACCTGCAACACCCTGTTTCCAAACTCTTTACCGTATATAGCAACCAGGCTAAAAAGATGAAGGACAGAGGTATTCAGCTGGGGGATAAACTACAGTTCGCTGGTCTTCTGGAAAGCCTGAAGGGAGAATTGGCCAATAAGGAAAGCAGCCGGAGTAAGATCAAAGATCTGTTAGAGATCATCGGATGATCCACCAGCAACATAGCATACAGAAAGCCAGCCTGAAGCTGGGCTTCGCTTCGGAGAAGAGCGCCAGAAGGTGGCAGGAGGAGTACCTGCGCACCTTTCGGGAACAGGTGCTGCCCGCTCTGGAAGAAGTTTTGGACAGCTTTGCCCGCGAAGGAGAAACCATTCGCCTGCAGCGTCTGCATATTGACCTGGGAAAAATTCCCTTGGGCCCTCCCGGCAGAGCCTTTACCGAAAGGCTACAGAGCCAGCTGGCCCGCCAACTGGCGGAACTGATCCATACCGGTGAATTTTCAAAGAACGGGGTGGAAGTGCTCTCCGCCGGAGTTTCCAGGCTGGAATTACTGGAAGGCTTTCTGCTGCGCGGGCAGCTGCCGGGAACGGGCGGTCACGGCCTTCAGGAGTTTATCCGGGCCTTATGGCAGGAAAGCCCGGAAAAGTTCCTCGCTACCCTGCGCCGTGCCACCCGAAAAGCAGGGGCCACTGTTGCCCGCCGCCTGGCCTGTCAGCTAGAGCCAAGCCTCCTGATGGAAGTGATGAGCAGGCTTGTGCCGGGAGTGTTTTCAACGGAGGCCCGCGCACTATGGTATAAAATTCAGGGCCTGTCGCCTTCTTCCACCGGTAGGGTGAGCGAAGTTTTTTGGGCCGCAGCCATGCAGTTTAGCCTGGAAAAGCGAGAGGGCCCGCAAAAGGAACTTCTGTCGGCTTTCTACCGGGAATTCTGCGGGCAGGCACAGGCTGTAGGTATTGACAAGCAGATACTGGAGGGTATTCTTCCCTCAGAAGTTGTGCTGGCTGCCGGGCCGAAAGAACCGGCCGCTTCTGATCCGAAACCTGCCGAACAGCCGGAGCCGGGCGCCATTTACGGCTCCAATGCCGGGGTCATCCTTCTGCATCCTTTCCTGAGTAGCTATTTTCAGGAATCCGGCCTGCTGAATGCAAAAGGAGAGGCCTTCACGGACAAGAGGGCGCAGATGAAAGCAGTTTACCTGCTGCACTTCCTGGCTACCGGCCAGTGGCTGTGCCCTGAACCTCAGCTTGCCATACAAAAGGTGTTCTGCGGCCTTCCGTTGTTTCATCCCATCTCCCGGGAATTTGAGCTTGCGGAAGCCGAGCGGGAAGAATCGGATAAACTCCTGCGGGCGGTGCTGAAACACTGGAGTGCCCTGGGTAATACTTCCCCGGATGGCCTGCGCGAAGGCTTCCTCCAACGCGAAGGCAAACTGCAACGCCAGGACGGCGGCTGGCTCCTGCAAATTGAAAAGAAAGCCATGGGCCTGCTGCTCGATAAACTGCCCTGGAACATTTCCCTGATCCGGCTGCCCTGGCTGAAGGAGTTGATCCGGGTGGAGTGGG
>CAYVVK010001019.1:0-2026 GCA_964454855.1 uncultured Phaeodactylibacter sp.
AGGTCTTTGTTTATTTCCGTCCCAAACAGCTTCTTGAAGCCGTAGTCGGTAAAGGGATTGATGTACTTATCTTGCAGCGCCATGTTGCTTAGCCTTTATTTGGGGTAAATTTACAGCCTTTTTCAGCGATTTGCCATTTTCGAGCGGTTTCTTCTGCTGGACGCTAAGATTTGTACACATGAAAAAAGTGTCACATATATTCCCTATGTCTACCCCCAAAAACAACCCTTTTCTTTATAGGGCACAATATTGCCACCAGATCGCTTATTATCACCCAGGAAATCCAGCGGGCTGCGCAGCTTCCGGCGCCGGTGTACGCCAAAGGGCCCACACCAAAAATTTCAGAAAGCCTTTTTTATGCCGGAACGCCAACGGAGCCTGCCATCACTGCAACTCATACTGCACCTTCACCAAAAAAGCAATAGACTGCGCCTCCTTCAGATCCGCCCCTATTATGGCCAGGCTGACGGTATCGAACATAAAAAGCAAGGTGGGCTGGTACACCCGGTACTCCCCCGGGAACCAGGCCATGAGGTACCCGGCATTGTCCAGCAGTTCGTAATCCGCATCCACGTAGTAGCCCTTCCACTCTTCGGCCAGGGCCCGCAGTTGTTCCGGGCCGGCGCCCGTTTCGTTCTTCAGGATGTAGATGCCCAGCTTATCCCAGCCGGCGCGCCCGGGCAGGGTGTACTCGCAGGCGGAAGTTTCGCCCTGATTGGCAGTGATGGGCTCGGGATTTCCATGTAATACCCGCACTTTCAAACAATCTTTTTCCACTGTTAGGATCCGCCAGTTTATCGCCCACTAAAACTCTATCAAAACCTTGCTCATTCATAACGACCATTCCTTCTGCACCATGATAGTAGCCTTCATACCATTTCATGAATTCTTCGGCTTTTGCCCCATAATTCTCAGCCCAGTATTTTCGAACCAAAGATGTATCTGTCCTAACACGATCTTTAGAAAATGGGATGGGTGCGCCAATCAGTATTCGGCTCCTTCCGTTTTCGTCTTCGACAATGATCCCTTTGGTGCAGCTTTCTTTCCATTTATTATTTTATTGCCGGCACCGCCGCGCCGCCGCCCGCCCGCTGTACACCGCTCCATCCATATACCCGCCGAATTCCGGCGAGGTTTCCGTGCCGGAAAGGATGAGCTTGCCGCCCATTTGAGGCTCGGCGAAGGCCGGGTGGCCGCTGTTCTGATGGGGCAGGATATAGCCCTCGTAGGGGAGGTGGGTGAACGCTTCCTTCGCCCAGTCCCAATCCCGATAGGAAAGGAAATCCGCAGCCTCCAGCCCGAAGAGCTTGACCAGCTGCCGCAGCACCATTTCCCGGCGGGCATCGGGCTTTATGGCAGAAGTGCCGGACGCCAGGAAGCCCTTGAGCGCAAAGGCCGTTCCTTCGTAGTTGGTATGGTCATAGCCTTCTGTGGCCGGGCCGGCCTGGCTGTAGAGGGTGCCGGAGAAACCGTGCTCGCGCCAGAAGGGCCGCTCGTATTCCACCGCAAATTTGATGGAATCGCTCATCCAGGTGTGGGTGCTGGCCATGATGTCCGCCAGCTTTTTAGGTAAGGCAGGACTGAAATGTATCTTTTTCAGCAGCAGCCGGGGCGGCAGGGCGGCCACCACCTTCCGGCTTTGCAGGCTTTCTCCCCCGGCGGTGCGCAGCAGCAGGTGATCGCCCTCGTCTTTGATCTCCACTACCGGCGTATCGAGCCGGATGTACTGCTCCCCTACCTGTTCCACCAGCGCCTCAATGAGCGCCTGGCTACCGCCCATGATGCGGTGATAGGGCTCTTCCGAATCCGGCACCTTGAATTGCTGCGCCGGCGCAAAAGACATAGACTCCAGCAGGGCTATGCCGCGGGTAAACTGATTGAAATAATCCACTTCCAGCTCTTCCATCAGCCAGCGCAGATAGTGGTGCTTGTCGCCAAACCAGGTGGCGCCCATTTCCATGGGCGTGCCCCTGCCCTCCCCTTCCACCGTCCAGATGCGGCCGCCGTAGCGGGAGCGCGCTTCCAG
>CAYVVK010001020.1:0-2024 GCA_964454855.1 uncultured Phaeodactylibacter sp.
ATTGACAGCTAAATCTACAACTTTTTGTAAACTTTATTTTTGGACAGTTACTTAGTTACGATGTTTCCTAAAATGAAGAGAAATTCAGAAAAAATAATTTTTATCCCATATGTGGCCAGATTCCCTTGCTTATAGTGCTGTGCACCTTTCTTTCCGGCCGGCGATAGCCTTTTCGGTCTTCCTTCCGGAACATTGGCGCCGGAAAAACAGCAATTTCAAAATGCAGGCGAAGGGCTCAGCGCATCAGGCCGGGAAACCAGGGGAGTATTCCTGCCTTCCGAGGCCGCTCCTACTCATCGGAAGTTCCCTGCCACAGGAGCTTGCGGTTCATTATAATGACACCTACGAGTAGAAAGAAGCTTAAGATCAGGTCGTCCATCATAATTTATCGTCTTTTAGGGTTTTACAATGTCAGCGCTAATATACAGAGAACTGGCCACATTGTTACACGATGTAAAGGGTATTTTGTTTTTTCTATCAAACATCTCTGTTAGTGGGCATTCGAAGCCCAGGCTACTTCCAAAAAGCCACGGGCCGGCCCCACCGTACCTCCAACTTTCTAGTTGGAGAAACAAAACTTTTTCTGCTCCGGCACGCCCGCCTACGTCATACTTCGGCGGATGAAAAGGCCGGAGGTTCAAAAAAAGCGGAAAGCCGAAGTAGCCGGGGCTCAACGCTTGTTGGCTAAACTCCTCGCTCAGAAGTGGGCCAGCCCTTCGAACCGAAGCTACCTCGAGGTGTTGCCCATATACCAGAAAAGCCGAGCACGTAGCTACAAAGTAAAAAAGCCCCGGTAACTACTACTCCTCAGAATAGCCCTTTATCAAGCTATTTGACAAATTTAGTCAATATAACCCATTGAAAAAATCAACACTTATGCTTATATTTATCGAATAGACAATAAAAAATGGATCTCTTTGATAGAAAAAACCACAGCTGGTTTGAGGCAGAAATTTGCCTGGCAGCCGAAGAGGATTTCCCGGAAATAAACCGCTCGTTCTCATTTGACTGGGAACAAGAAAGAGCCTATGAGATTTATAAAATTCAATCTGCCGGGGAAAAGCAGATCCTGGGCATGATGTCCCTCATCAATTTACCTGAAGAATTGAGAATAGAGATTCATCTTCTGGAACTATTACAGGAAAACGTAGGTAAGAATAAACGAATTGAACACATAACCGGCTGCTTAATAGCTTTTGCCTGCAAGCAAGCCTTTCTTCGGGGATATGGGGGGTTTGTCTCTTTAAAACCTAAAACAAAACTGATCCAACATTATCAGGAAAAATATGGATTCCGGCAATTCGGGAGGCAATTGGCCGTTCATTCCACAACCGCAAAAGCACTTATGGAAAAGTATTTAGAACCATGAAAAAAGACTGGTACAAAGAGCTGAGAAAAAAGTACACCGACAAGGAGATCGCTGAATCATTCGTCCTGCCCCTGAACCTGGACCCTGAGGAAGAGGCCGAGATGAACGAAGAGATGAGAGCCCTGCGCATGAAAATGCTGCGAGAAATGACAGAAAAAGACCGCATTTTCTCCGACCTGATGCGGCTGAAGCTACAAATGGAGGACTATACTGAAGAGGATGCTTATGCTCCGGCTGAAAGCTTCGGCCACTACTTACAGGAATATCTGCGCATTATCGGTAAAACCAGAAAGGCGCTTGCGGAAGACCTGAGCTTACATTATTCCCGCCTGAGCAGAATACTCAATGATAAAGAAGAACCCAATATAGAAATCACCTACCGGCTGGAAAAACATTCCGGGGAATTGATCCCCGCAGTGCTGTGGTGGAAAATTCTCGCCAAAAGACAGGAATATCTGATCAGAAAGGATGATGATAAACGAGCGGAAGAAGCTAAAAAAGTAAAAAATGCTTTTCAGTTTCGGGCTTGATAAGGCCTATCCCACTTCCTGGAACAAATAAGTGAACAGTATGCCAAAGCCATGGCCGCCCGCCCCCGTGGCGCCGCCTGCCTGCCGATACCGCCAGCTAATCTTTATACACAAAAATTCGAGAA
>CAYVVK010001021.1:0-2022 GCA_964454855.1 uncultured Phaeodactylibacter sp.
ACCGGCCTGCAGAAATTTCCGCTGCTGGGCATTTCTCAGGGGGCAGCGGTTTCCATTGCCTATGCCGCCAAATACCCCGAGAAAGTGACTCACCTTATTTTGTACGGCGGCTACGCCCGGGGCCGTTTCAAGCGGGGCCTGACGCCTGCCGAACGGGCTGAGACGGAAACCCTGATCAACGCCATGCGGCTGGGCTGGGGGCAGGAAAACCCGGCCTTTCGGCAGCTTTTTTCCACGCTTTTAATGCCGGAAGGAACGGAAAAACAGATGCACTGGCTGAATGAACTGGCACGGATCTCCACCAGCCCCGAGAGTGCGGCGGCCATGGAACGGGCCTTTTACCAGATTGATGTGGCCAGCCTTGCGCAAACCATTTCCGTTCCCACTATGGTACTGCACGCCCGGGAGGATGCTTGTATCCCTTTCGAGGAGGGACGGCTGCTTGCTTCCATGATCCCTGGTGCACGGTTTGTCACGCTGGATAGCAGAAACCACATCCTGTTGGAAAATGAACCTGCCTGGGGCCATTTTCTGGCGGAAATACGGGAATTTCTGGCCCCGGAGGGCTCTGGCGGCGAAGCCGCCATTTCCCGGGATGCCTTTATTACTCTTACTCCAAGGGAAGGCGAAGTGCTGGGCCTGATCGCCAGAGGCCTGGCCAACGAGGAGATCGCCTGCCAACTCTGCATCAGCCCCAAAACAGTGCGTAACCACATTACCCGTATCTTTGATAAACTGGATGTGAATACTCGTGCCAAAGCCATCGTGATGGCCCGGGAAGCAGGTATGGGAAAGCAGTGACTGACAGTGGGCGGTAGAACGCAGTACCTATGTTCTGGTGGCCAGTGTGGTGCTCATTCTGCTGATGTGGCAGTGGCGCCCGTTGCCGGCCACCATCCGGAGGATAGAAAACGAGGCCGGCCAGTGGGTATTGTGGGGATTGTTTGCACTTGGGTGGCTGATCGTCCTGGCTTCTACTTATATGATCAGCCATGCCCATCTTTTCGGCCTGAAGCAGGTGAGGCAGTACCTCGGCCGAAAGGCTTTAATAGAGGAGAAAAAGGGATAGTTTTCGTATTTTAGCGAAATGAATCAGCCCTTCTTCGCTCTGGGAGCTTCGGCCTTCGGACGACGAAGCCGCCCTACGGCAGGCGAAGTCGGCGGGCAGGCCCAATCAACAAATCAACAAATGCCCCAGTCCCATGCAACCTTCCCGGCAACCCTTTGTCTCTACCAACAGAAGCTGAAGCAAAAAGCATGCATGCGATAAGAAAGTCACCCGCTGAAGATCACAAACACCTGAAATTGGATTACGCGAGCACACACCGAGACATCGTGGAAAAATGCAAGCGCGGAAACCGAAGGGCCCAGTTTGAGCTCTACCGCCTGTATTCCAAGGCCATGTTCAATGTGTGCCTGCGGATGGTCCGTCAACAACAGGATGCTGAGGATCTGTTGCAGAACTCTTTCGTCGACGTATTCACCAAACTTCACACCTTCAAATACCAGTCTTCGGTAGGGGCGTGGATAAAGCGGATCGTCGTCAACAACTGCATCAACTACCTCAAGCGCAACCGCCTGTTTTTCGAAGAGCTGGAGGACCGGCACGCGGAGGTGCCTTCCCGGGCCGAAAAGGAACTGGAAGATGGTTCCTCACTAAATGTAGGGCTTATTAGGGCTGCCATGGAAGCCTTGCCGGACGGCTACCGGGTCGTATTTACGCTATACCTCTTTGAAGGCTACGACCACAAAGAGATCGCGGAGATCCTCGAGATCACGGAAGCTACTTCCAAATCTCAGTACAGCCGGGCCAAGAAGAAACTCAGGGAAATAATGAATTCACAGCAATTAACTTCAAACATATAAAACCATGCAGCGAGACCATCTCGAGCAGTTTATTTTTGATAAACGGGAAGCCTTTGACGATGCTACTCCCAGCCTGCAGGTATGGGGGGAGATCGGCAAAGAACTGGACCGGCGGAATGCCCGCCGGCTCAGTTTCTGGCGGGTGACCCGGGTGGC
>CAYVVK010001022.1:0-2017 GCA_964454855.1 uncultured Phaeodactylibacter sp.
GGCCCACCGGCCTGCTGGACCCGCCCATTGAAGTGCGCCCGAGCTTGAACCAGATCGACGACCTGCTCGAAGAGATCAAGGGCCGCATCGAGAGCCAGGAAAGAACGCTGGTCACCACCCTGACCAAGCGCATGGCCGAGGAACTCACCAAATACCTGCAACGCCTGAACATTAAGGTGCGCTATATCCACTCTGAGGTGGATACGCTGGAGCGCGTGGAGATCCTGCGCGACCTCCGCCTGGGTGAGTTCGACGTGCTGGTCGGCGTCAACCTGCTGCGGGAAGGCCTTGACCTCCCGGAAGTCTCCCTCGTGGCCATCATCGATGCCGACAAGGAAGGCTTCCTCCGAAACAACCGCTCTTTAACGCAAACTGCCGGGCGCGCCGCCCGTAATGCCAACGGACTGGTCATTTTTTACGCCGACAAGGTCACCGGCGCCATGCAAAACACCATCGATGAGACCAACCGGCGCCGGTCCATACAGATGGCCTACAACGAAGAGCATGGCATTACGCCTCAGACGGTACGCAAGACCAGGGAGGAGATCATGGCCAAAAAGTCCATCCTCGATGTACGCGGCGTTGAGCAACGCGCTTATGTGGAGCCGGAGAAACCCAGCCTGGCCGCCGACCCTGTCATGGCGTATCTCTCACGTGAACAGATTGAAAGAATGTTGCAGGAGACGGAGCAGAAAATGAAAAAGGCGGCAAAAGAGCTGGATTTCATCTCCGCCGCCCAGTACCGGGATGAGTTGTTTGCGTTGAAAAAGAAGTTAAAGGAAGTGGCCTAAGGGATTGCGCGATAATAAGTTACTCAGAGTAGACGAAGTTATTTTGTGCGCTAACAAGGCAAAAAACGTAGGCATAGTGGGGCTACGACGAGGCTTTTTAACGCAGTTAGCGCGCAAAAGAACGAGTCTAAATGGGTAATTTATTGTTGCGCGATCCCTAAGTCGTATATACCGAATTAAACATTACGTAGTCGGTAGTAAGGTCGGCACCCCAGCCGATGCTTTCGCCTTCACCATCGTTCAGCTCCATGTGTATACGCAGGTGGGATTCGCGCAGCAGCCGCTTTACCTTGTTCCGGTCAAACTCTACGGGAGTCCCCTTTTCCAGCACCTGCACCAGTTGTGCTTCATCTCCGAGGTAGAGGTCCACCTTATTATAGTCAAAAGGAACGCCTGCATTGCCCCCTGCACAGATGATGCGTCCCCAGTTGGGGTCACGGCCGAACATAGCGGCCTTTACCAGAGTAGAATCGGAGATCTCACGCACCAGTTTCCGGGCAATCTCTTCTGAAGAAGCGCCACTGACCTTGTACTCGATGAACTTCGAAGCGCCTTCCCCATCGGAGATGATGAGTTTAGCCAGGTGGATCATCATTTCCTCCAGGTTTCTCTTGAAAAGCTGGTAATCCTCACTGTCCTCGGAGTCGATCATATCATTGCCCGCCAGGCCGTTACACAGTACGGCGGCCATATCGTTGGTGGAGGTGTCACCATCCACGGTGATCATATTGAAAGAACGGTTCACGCACTCTTTCACGGCCTTGTCCAATAATTTGGGTTCAATGGCGGCGTCGCTGACAATAAAGCTCAGCATGGTCGCCATATTGGGGTGGATCATGCCGGAACCTTTGGCGATGCCCGCCATGTTTACCGTTTTTCCATTGAGCTGGAAGTCGCGAAAACCTTCTTTGGGGAAAGTATCGGTGGTGAGGATGGCATTGGCGGCGAAGGAGCCCGCCTTGGGGTCATTGGATATTTTGATCATATTCTCCTTGATCCCGTTTACTACATTTTCGGTAGGGAAGGGCTCACCGATCAGGCCTGTGGAAGCGACCAGCACCAGTTCTTTCTCTATATCCAGTGCTTCGGCGGCGGCTTCCGCCATGGCCTCGGCGGCCTGCCGGCCCTGCTCTCCGGTGCAGGCATTGGCGTTGCCGGCATTGCAGACGATCACCTGTGCTTTCCCGGACTGTATATGCCGGCGGGCTGTTTGTCGGTTCGGAAGG
>CAYVVK010001023.1:0-2012 GCA_964454855.1 uncultured Phaeodactylibacter sp.
TGCTTCACCACCCGGCGCACGGCCTGATGGCTTTCATGCCTCATTTGTATAAAATAAGGGCCGTCGGGCAGGGCCTGGAGTTCCAGTTCCCATGCTTCCTTATCCGTACTCTTTTCCACCGTCCTGCGGATTAGCGTTTGCCCCAGCATATTGCGCACTTCCAGCTGGAAAGTTCCGCGCAGCTCATTATCCATTTCCAGGCGCAGCAGGCCATTCGTCGGGTTGGGGAAGGCCAGCAGCGAGTGGCTGATGTCTTCTTCCCGGCTGCTCACAGGCAATTCGAAAAATAAGGTATTGGACAGAGCGGCGCAGCCACTGGCGTCGAATACTTCCACCTGGTAGTTGCCGGTAGCCTGTGGCTGGAAGGACTGCTGGGCGCCTCCCTGGGCAGCGGGAATGGGGTTGCCGTTCAGGTACCACTGGTAGGCGGAGGCGGCGCTGGAAACCAGGCTCGCTCCCTGCTGGCTGATGGCAGGCGTGGCCGGGCTGTTGACGGGCACCTCAAAGGTGGCGGCCCTCTCACAGCCCAGGCTGTTCCGGCCCACTACCGTAAACGTCCAGTTTTCAAACAAGGTAAGGGAAAGGGACGGCCCTTCGAAGACCAGGTTGCCGCTGCGCTGGTCATACCATTCGTAGGTGCTGGCGCCGGTGGCGGTAAGGGTAAAGGGCACCCCGCCGCAGATGCTGTTCTGGTCGACGAATACTTCAAGTTCCGGCAAGGGCACTACCTCGATATAGTTGGCGGCGCTGGCGGTATTTCCTCCCAGGGCATTACTGGAAAACAGCTGTACACCGTAGGTGCCGGGAGTGTTGTACTGCACAAAGGGGTGCTGGAAATTGCTGCTGGAAGGGTTGCCACCGGGGAACTGCCAGGCCCACTGGCTGGGGAAGTTGCTGGAATAATCCTGAAACTGGACGATATTGCCGGCGCAAACCTGCTGCCGGGCGGCGAAAAAGTCGGGTGCCGCCGGGCCGTTGCTGTAGTCTGCGCCATCGATATAGGCGATCTGGTCCAGATACAGGTTGTTGCCCCAGCCCGAGAGGTTGGCGATCACAATGTGCACGGAGGGCTGGCCGGCGAGGAAACCCAGGGAGGCCTGGTTCCACGTCCATTGGTTGTCCGTGGGCGTGAAGAAGTCCTCAGTAGGTGGGGCGGTGGCCAGGTCTTCGCCGCCCTTGAACCAGAGCGGTTCGAAGGTTTCGCCGCAGTCCAGCGAATAGAATAGTATGAGCGTATCGGAATACTGGCCGCCGTACTGGGCGTAAGCGTGTTCGAAGTAGAAATAGGGCTTGCTGGCGCTGCTCAGGTCGAGCGCCGGGCTGATGAGGGCGTCGATGGTGCCGGAGGGGTCGTCATCGACGCTGTAGTTGTCGAAAAGGACGCTGTGGTTGCCTTCGCCGTAGGAGCTGACATTGGCGCCCTGGAAGGTGCGGTCGGCGTCCGGGTTGTAAAAGACCCAATCCTGGAAGGCGGTGTTCAGGTTTTCCGCATCTTCGTTGAACTCCTGGTATTCGGTAGCGGAAAGGATGAAGATCGCGTTTTCCTGCAGGCTGACATCGCTGCCGGCGTTGCTGGACACCGTGAGTTGCACGCCGTACATGCCCGGGCTGTTGAAGGTGATGTCCTGGTTCTGCCCCTGGAAGGTGGCCAGGGAGTTGCCTTCGCCGTCGAAGAATTCCCACTCCCAGGAAGAGGGGTTGTTGCTGGACTGGTCGGTGAAAGAAATGGTAGACCCGCTGCAGGCGCCGGTAGCGCTCATGCTGAATGCGGCGACCGGGGCGCTGGGGTTCAGCCCTCCACTCTGGGCCACGGCAGACGTTTTCAGTTCCTTACGGCGCAGGCTGGTGTTCATGGCCGTGCGGATGCGCGCCTTCTGGTCCTGTGTGAAGATGCTCATGCAGGCGTCGTTGGTATAGTCCATGTAGTTTTCGATCATGTCGTTGTCGCCGCCCGTACAACTATTTACAGCTACGCAGCTATAGTTGGGCTGCCCGGCGGGCGGGGTGTCGCC
>CAYVVK010001024.1:0-2007 GCA_964454855.1 uncultured Phaeodactylibacter sp.
TTCCCCTTTAGGGGATTTAAGGGGCGAGCGCAGGCAGAACTTAACAGCCCTGCCCCGAGGGGGGAGGGCACAGCCAGCCCCTGGTTTTGGGTATGGCATTGGCTTTTGGCGCCCCGTACCCCCGGCCTTTTCACCCGCCGAAGTATGACGTAGGTGGGCGTGCCGGAGCAGCATTACCTCCGGCCTTCGGGTTGGAGCAGATATTATTTATTCCTACTCCGGCACAAAGGCCGGAGGTACGATGGAAGCCATCATTCGCATACCAAAGGATCGGGAGATAAGTGCTTTGCGACTTATCTGAGGCGAAGCCGTCTGCGGAAGTGGGAAGGCGGAAGTCGGAAAGCGGAAGTTGGAAAGCGGAAGTGGAAAAAAAGTGCAACAACTCGACCTAGTAGAACGTAAGCCATTAACTGGCCTGCAAATGGAGGAGTTCTTCGGCCCGGAAAAGCCGTATAATTTGCAGGAGCGGATAAAATTATTTGTCCTGGAGGTATTTCAATTTGTGGAGAAACTTCCCAGTACGGCGGCAGGAAGAGATGTGAAAGGGGCCGCTCACAGTAAAGGTTCGCAAAGCGAACCTGCCCCATTCCGATTTCCGACTTCCGACTTCCGATTTATTTCAATATTTCACTGAACATCAAAACTCAATAGCATAATGAATATAGCAGTAATCGGCACCGGCTACGTAGGCCTGGTCACCGGCACCTGTTTTGCCGAGACGGGCAACGACGTAGTCTGTGTAGACATTGACGAAGCCAAGGTTAAAAAATTGCACGCCGGCGAATTGCCCATTTTCGAGCCCGGCCTGGAGCTGCTCTTCGAGCGCAACACCCGGCAGGGGCGCCTGCACTTTACCACTTCGCTGAAGGAGGGCATCAAGGATGCGGAGATCATTTTCCTGGCACTGCCCACCCCGCCCGGGGAAGATGGCTCTGCCGACCTGTCGTACATCCTCGGCGTGGCCAGAGACCTGTCGGTGCTCATCGATCAGTACACCGTGGTGGTGGATAAGAGCACCGTGCCGGTAGGCACCGCCGAGAAGGTGCACGCCCTCCTGGCCGAAGGGCTGGACGAGGAGCTTTTCGATGTGGTCTCCAATCCCGAATTCCTGCGCGAAGGCGTGGCCGTGGATGACTTCATGAAGCCCGACCGCGTGGTCATCGGCACCCGCTCGCAGCGGGCCCGCGATGTGATGCACCGCCTGTACGAACCTTTTGTGCGGCAGGGCAACCCCATCTACTATATGGACGAGCGCTCGGCGGAGATGACCAAGTACGCCGCCAATTCCTACCTCGCGGCGCGCATCTCCTTTATGAACGAGATCGCCAACCTCTGCGAAAAGCTGGGCGCCGATGTGGATCATGTGCGCCTGGGCATGGGCTCCGACACGCGCATCGGCAAGCGCTTCCTATTCCCCGGCGTAGGCTACGGCGGCAGCTGCTTCCCCAAGGACGTGCAGGCCCTGGCCAAGACCGCCAAAGCGCACGGCTATGATTTCCGTATCCTCAATTCCGTGATGAAGGTCAATGCCGACCAGAAGCACATCCTCGCCCGGAAGATCATCGACTACTTCGGCGGCGACGTCACCGGCAAAACCATCGCCGTCTGGGGCCTGGCCTTCAAACCGAATACCGACGACATCCGCGAGGCCCCGGCCCTGACCGTCATCGAACAACTGCTGGATGCCGGCGCCCGCATCAAAGCCTTCGACCCGGAGGCCATGGACAATGTGCGCGAACTGCTCGGCGACCGCATCGAGCTTTGTGAAGACCAGTACGAAACCCTCATCGGCGCCGACGTGCTGGCCATCATCACCGAATGGCACGTCTTCCGCAGCCCCAGCTTTAAAGTACTGCGCGAACTGCTGAGCCACCACGCCATCTTCGACGGCCGCAACATCTACGACCCCGAGGATGTGGAGAAGGAAGGCTTTTACTATGTGAGCATCGGGAGAAAGGCCGTTGGGGAGAAGGTGGAGGTTAAGTGACATCTGAACGTTGGAACGTC
>CAYVVK010001025.1:0-2005 GCA_964454855.1 uncultured Phaeodactylibacter sp.
ATTGGGTTGGGAGGCAGTGGGCGAAGGCTGTGCCAGCCAGGGGCGGACAAAACCCGATGCTCCGGACTGCTGGAATTCCGTCCAATATTGCGTATTTTCGGGCCACAAAAAAATTGATCCAAAAACAATAATTTAAGTATATGAGACGAATAGTGTGGATAGCCATTGCCCTGATCAGCTTCTCAGGGTTTTCCCTCGCTCAGGAGGACATTACGCTGGAAGCCATCTGGCAGGATTACGAATTTCGGACGAATTCTGTGCCGGGTTTCAACTTCCTGAAGGACGGCCAGCATTACACCCGCCTGGAAGACAATAAGATACAGCAGTACGACCTCACTACCGGCGCCCTGGTGGCCACCATCTTCAATCCGGCAACCATTGAGGGGGACCTGCCCTTCGGAGGCAATATCGACGGTTACGAGTTCAGTGAAGACGAGCAAAAGCTCCTCATTAAAACCGAAACGGAGCGTATTTACCGCCGGTCTACTAAAGCTAAATTCTTCGTCTACGACCGCAAGGCCAGCACCCTGTCTCCCCTCTTCGAAAAAGGCAAGCAGATGTACGCCACTTTTAACCCGCAGGCAGACAAGGTGGCCTTCGTGCACGAAAACAACCTCTATTATAAAGACCTGGCCAGCGGTAAAACCACTCAGCTGACCAAGGACGGAGAAAAGAACAAGATCATCTACGGCGCTACCGACTGGGTGTATGAGGAGGAATTCTCCATCGCCAAAGCCTTCTTCTGGGCGCCTGATGGCCAGAGCATCGCCTTCTACCGCTTCGACGAAAGCGAGGTCCCGGAATTCACCTTCGCCAACTACCGCGATGAACTGTATCCGGAATACGTGACCTTCAAATACCCCAAGGTGGGCGAGCAGAATTCCAAAGTGGATATCTACATTCACGACCTGCGCCGCGGGAAAGCCGTTCCCGTCAACCTGGGAAGCGATGCCGATATCTACGTGCCGCGCATCAAATGGACAACCGATCCAGGCAAACTCTGCGTCTACCGCCTCAACCGCCATCAGAACGAACTTGAACTGCTGCTGGCCGATGCCGAAACCGGAGAAGTAAAAACTTTGCTGAAGGAAACCAACAAATACTACATCTCCGAATCGGTATTTGACAACCTCACTTTCCTGGAGGATGGCAAGCGCTTTATCTGGACCAGCGAGAAAGACGGCTGGCACCACATCTACCTCTACAACATGAAAGGCAAGGAGCTGCAACAGATCACCAAAGGCGAGTGGGAGATGGACGAGTTCTACGGTGTGAATGAAAAAGAAGGGCGGGTGTACTACCGCGCCGCCGAAAAGTCGCCCATGGAACGCCAGGTATACAGCATCGGGCTGGATGGCAAGAACAAGCAGATACTGGCCGGCGCCTCGGGCTGGAACTCGGCGCAGTTCAGCAGCACTTACGATTACTATGTGGTGACGCATTCCACGGCCAATACGCCGGCCTCCTATACGGTGTACGACAAGAAAGGCAAGCGGCTGCGGGTGATCGAAGAGAACCTCGATCTCAAGAAAAAGATACAGGATTATGGCGTGCAGCCGGTGGAGTTCTTCAACTTCACCACTTCCGACAAGGTGCAGCTCAACGGCTGGATGGTCAAACCCCGGGGCTTTAAGGAAAACCGCCAGTATCCGGTGCTTATGTTCGTCTACGGCGGCCCGGGCAGCCAGAAGGTGATCGACAGCTGGATGGGCACCAACTACTGGTGGTTCCAGATGCTGGCCCAACAGGGTTACCTGGTAGCCTGTGTAGACAATCGCGGAACCGGAGGCAGAGGGCAGGAATTCCAGAAGATGACCTACCAGCAGCTGGGCCATTACGAAACCATCGACCAGGTGGAGAGCGCCAGATACCTGGGCAACCTCCCCTATGTGGATGCTTCCCGCATCGGCATCTTCGGCTGGAGCTACGGCGGCTACATGTCCTCCCTCTGTATCCTGAAAGGCAATGACGTTTTCAAAGCAGCCATTGCCGTGGCGCCGGTCAC
>CAYVVK010001026.1:0-1994 GCA_964454855.1 uncultured Phaeodactylibacter sp.
GGGCTCGACCGCGTCGAGCAGGATACCATAGGCGTGGCCTTTAACGCGCAGTGGCTGGGAGCCCCGGCGCTTTGTGGAAGCTCGGTGAGCGCCCTCAATACCACCGAATCTTTTCAGTGGGCCCTGGATCCCGACGGCAATTCCGAAACCACAGCAGACATTCCCGATGTGATCAACAACTCCTGGTGGTCGCCCCAGGATCCCGACTGCGGCGGCGAGCTGATCGATCTGTACGATGCGCTCTACGCCGCCGGCATCGCAGTAGTGTTCTCCGCCGGAAATGAGGGGCCGGGTGTCTCCACCATCACCCCACCCAAGGCCAACAACTGGGATCTGGTGCGGCTTTTCTCGGTGGGCAATCTCAATGGCAACAGCACCAGCCTGCCCATCTCGGGAAGTTCCAGCCGCGGCCCCAGCGTCTGCGGTGGAGAGGGGTCTCTGCTGATCAAGCCCGAAGTTTCCGCCCCAGGCACCGGCGTACGCTCCTGCGTGCCCGATGGGGAGTACAGCTCCCTGAGCGGCACCTCCATGGCGGCGCCTCACGTCTCCGGAGCGGTGCTCCTGCTCAAGGAAGCTTTTCCCTACCTGCCGGGAGAAAAGCTCCTGCTGGCGCTCTACTTTTCCGCCACCGACCTGGGTGAGGAGGGAGAAGATAATACCTACGGCATGGGCATCATCAATGTGCCGGCGGCTTTCCAGTACCTGACGGAGCAGGGGCATGTGCCCGTTCCGCCCGTCAGCGCCGAAAATGATGTGCTGCTGCTGGCGGTAAATACCCCCGAACTGAACTGTGAGGAAACCATCGCTCCCCGGCTCGAAGTGCTGAACAATGGCCGGGAAGCGGTAGAAAACCTGGCGATCTCCTATGTGATTCGGGATCAGGCGGGAGAAGTGGCAAATTACCAGTACTCCTGGCAGGGGCAGATGGCGGCGGGAGAACGCCGGGCCATTATTCTGCCCGGGCAGTCCCTGCCGGCCGGCGAGTACGAACTGGAAGTCAGCCTGGAATCCGTCAACGGCCAGGCCGATGCCCGCCTGCTGAACAACCGGCAGCGGTCGCGCGTCCGCCTTTCTGACAAAGAGCGGTACGATGCTGCCTTGGTGGGGGCTTCTTACCCCGTTTGCCAGAATGGCCAGGCACTGATAAGGAGCAGCTACCCGGAGCCGGGAACGGTGCGCTGGTACGATGCGCCGGAAGGAGGTGAAATAGTGGCGGAAGGAAAGTCCGTTCTACTCGATATGGAAGGCGGCAGCCGCACGCTTTACGCTCAGGTATCGCCCATCGAAAAAACAGGCCGGCCCAGTAATGAGGGCGCCGGCCAGGAGTACAGCAATGAGCCGGAGGGCCTGATGTTCGACGCCCTGGTGGACTTCACCCTCCGCTCGGTAAAAGTATACGCCGAAGAACGCGGCGGCCGGCTGTTTCAACTGATCAAACCCGACGGCAACCCCATTACGAAATTGGCCTTCCTGGAAGCCGGCGAGCAGCGCCTGGAACTGAACCTGGAGATCGAGGCCGGCGAAGGATACCGGCTGGAACTGCGGGGCGGCAAACCCCTGGGCAGAAACCTGGCGGGAGGATACCCTTATGTCATTCCCGATGTGCTGTCCATCAAACGTGCGTCCAGCAATAGCCTGCTCCACTACTTTTACTTCTACGACTGGGAGGTGGAATACGACTACCCCTGCGGCCGCAGCCCCGTGGAAATAGAGGTGTCGGACACGGAAAGCAGCGCCCGGGCCGCTTTCAGCCCCGAGAACACCTTAATTGACCTGTCTTCCGGTTTCAATGAAGTGAGTTTTACCGATGAATCAACCAGCGCCCGCTCCTGGCTGTGGGATCTCGGCGATGGCAACAGCAGCAGCGAGCAAAACCCCACCCATGCCTACGCCGATACCGGTACCTATCAGGTGCGGCTTACCATCCTCGCTTACGAAGGCTGCACCAGTAGTGCGGAAGGGGTAGTGGAAGTTACGGAAAGCGATGTGGTGTC
>CAYVVK010001027.1:0-1993 GCA_964454855.1 uncultured Phaeodactylibacter sp.
TGGCCATCCGCTTATTCTGCTGTAAAGCTGCATACGCTTTGGCGTAGGCGAGGATGTTAATTCGGGGGCTGGTTTTGATCTCCTGCTCGCTGTAGCCGGAAAGTTGGGCCACCGTCTTGAGGCTGTTTTGAAAATAGCCTTTGCCGTCCTGGATCAGTCCCATCACGCCATAATAGATGGGCAATCCATGACAGCTTTCTGTCGAGGTGAGATGGCGAATGCGGGTGTTGGTCCAGGCCACCGATTCGAGCAAGCCCGGCGGGACGCTGGGAAAGGCTTCGTAGGCCTCTTCAAAATACTCCGCATAGGGCACAGATTGGGCCTGTAATCCGATGACCGGTAAAGCGGACATTGGGATCAGAAGGAATACCCATTGTATGGAACGGCAATATGACATGGTCATGGAATGAGGTTCTTGGGTTGAGACGAAGGGGAAAATTAACCGGAAAGAGAATCAGAAAAAAACATCAATCACCTGTGGAGGTATATGAAGTCTTCTATGTGCTGATAAAAAAATTTGAAACTTTCAGTTAAAATTGAAACTTTGCAACTAAAATCCTCGTTACCAAGTTTAATGATACAGGGTATCGACATCAAAAAACGAACAGAGTATTTCATTCGCGACCTTCATGCGCGGGAGCGCATGCGCTTGGGTTGGTACCGGCAATTTGGAATCAAAGAAGAAAACCTTCGGCTGTTGCGGGAGCGAAAAGCACATCATACGGCGTTTTTGCATAATCTACTGAGAAAACGAGGAATTCGCCCTGCATGGTATGCGCGGATGTTTTATCTGGGCGGACATACCATGGGCTTTATTTCGGCATTTCTGCCTGCTTCGTGGATCCAAAAAATCGAAAATACCCTGGAGTTCTGGATTCTCATGCGCTATAAAAAATATCTGCAGGCGATGAAGCTCGACTCCACCCTTCGCACCATGATTGAATCCCTTCAGCTCCAGCGTCTGAACCACAACGAGCCAGCGGAAGATGCCCTTCATCTGCTTGATCACTTTATCAGTGAGCAGGAGCGGGTGCTGGAAGGAGAACAGGTAAAGGAGTACGTAGCAGTGAAGGTGTAGGAGTTTTTCCCACCTTTTTCTTTGTTATTCGTATATTCATCTAATATTTATTCAAATGGTAAAGAAAGACCTCATATTGAAAACCCTTCATGATTTTCCGGAGGAAATTCAGGTAGAAGATTTGATTGAAAGGCTATTACTTCTCCAGAAAATTGAGCTTGGAGAAAGGCAGTCAGAGGAAGGTATCATCGTAAAGGATTCTGAAGCCAAGAACCGTTTGAATAAATGGTTGAAATAAACTGGACGATACAGGCAGTCGAGGGTTTAGATGCAATTGCTGAGTACCACAGTCATTATTAGAATGCTTACGCCTGGTCTATTATCGAAAAGTCTTTTTTTATTGCTTCCAATCTCAAACTCTTCCCAAAATATGGCAGGATGGTCCCTGAACTTAACAGACCAGAAATTTGTGAGCTAATATTACTGAAGAAATACAGAGTCATCTATAAAATTGTTAGTAGTGATCGGATCGATATTCTCACCGTGTATCCCAGCTCACGGCCACTGAGAGAGCTACCAGAAGACTAATGATAGCGAATAAGCAAACCAGCTTTGCATACTGATATCTGGAAGTGAACCGGTGTAGAATACCTTCTTTCCCAATGATTGCTGAGAGCGTGTAGGCCATACTTTTTCGTTCAGGATGTGGCCTATCTTTGCAAGCTACATAACTCCCCACACGATTTCCCTATCTTTACCGCTCCATGCAGTTCCACTTCCACACCCTTCAGCATCTTTCGACCTGGCTCAACAAGCACTACTGCGGGGAGCAGCTCCTGACAGCGTTTTCTCAAAATAAAAATGAGCTCATCCTGGGGTTTGCCGAAGAAAAATTCCTGCGAATCGGTTGCCATACGCCTCTCACCTACATCGTGCCAATCAAGGCCTTCTCCCGGGCCCGCAAAAACGTCGTCG
>CAYVVK010001028.1:0-1992 GCA_964454855.1 uncultured Phaeodactylibacter sp.
CCCTGTAAAGACCACATGTACGACGAGCCCGACAGCATGCTCATCAGCCTGCGCGTGCCGGACGGGCTGACGGGCGTGGCCAATGGCCGCCTGCGGGGCAAAGAAAAACACAAGGACGGCACCCAAACCTTCCACTGGTTCGTGTCCAGCCCCATCAACAACTATGGGGTGAACGCTAATGTAGGCGACTATGTGCACTTCTCTGAAAAATACGAAGGGGAAAAGGGCACGCTCGACTGCGACTACTACGTGCTGTCGTTCAATGAAGAAAAAGCCCGTAAGCATTTCGGCAGGGATGTGCCGCGTATGCTGCAGGCCTTCGAACACTGGTTCGGGCCATACCCCTTCTACGAAGATGGGTTTAAGCTGGTAGAGGCGCCCTACCTGGGCATGGAACACCAGAGCTCCGTGACCTATGGTAACGGCTACCTCAACGGCTACCGCGGCTACGATATCAGCGGCTCCGGCTGGGGGCTGAAGTTTGACTTTATCATCATCCACGAGGCCGGCCATGAGTGGTTCGCCAACAGCATTACCTATAAAGACATCGCCGACATGTGGGTGCACGAAGGCTTTACCGCCTATTCCGAAAACCTCTTTCTGGACTATCACTACGGCAAGGAGGCGAGCGCAGATTACGTGATCGGCTCGCGCGTCAGTATACGCAATGACAGGCCCATCATCGGGTATTACGGCGTAAACAACCGCGGCTCGGGAGATATGTACCCCAAGGCGGCCAATATGCTGCACACCCTGCGCCAGCTCGTCGATGATGACGAAAAGTGGCGCGGTATACTGCGGGGCATGAACCGCGAATTTTACCATCAGACGGTCACCTCCCAACAGGTGGAAGAATACCTCAGCCGGCATACCGGCATGGATCTGTCTGCTTTTTTCGATCAGTACCTGCGCACTACCATGATCCCGAGCCTGGAATACCGCATCAGAGGAAAACAGTTGTCCTACCGCTGGGCGAATACGGTGGAGGGTTTCGACATGCCGGTGAAGGTACGCATCGGTGAAAAGGAGCAATGGCTGGAGCCGGTGGCGGGCCAGTGGAAGGAATCAGGCATGAAAGAGAAGATCAGCTCCTTTGAACTTGATCGTAATTTTTATGTGTACAAGAAGGAAGTAGAATAGCAATAACCCCCACCAGGATTGGAAGGAGGTTAATAAGATCCCGAAAAGCAAGATCATAGAGGCTTAGCACAAAATTTTTAAATTCCCAACTACCGACAGGATCATGATGCGTTTTTTCGCCCTCGGCCTTTTATACCTCGTCATGCTGGATCTTCTCCCGGCGCAGGAGTGTACGCCCAGCCCGGGGGCAGCCATATTCCTGGAAGATTTCGGCAGCGGCCCGAATCCTGGGCCGCCCTTACCCGACGGAACGACAACCTACGCTTACGGCAGCATCAGTACCGGCCACTACGTCGTCTCTAACACCACCGGCCTCGACCACAATTTCTGGCACGATGGCCTCGACCATACCGAGGGCGACACCTCCGGCTACATGCTCATCTTCAATGCTTCCCAAGGAGCGGGTATCTTTTACCAGAAAATGTTTGAGGAGCTGTGCCCGAATACCAATTATATCTTCTCCTGCCATATCGCCAATGTAGTGGTGCCTACTGCCTGTATCGGCGACGCTCAAAAGCCCAATGTGCGATTTACGGTGACCAGCAACAATGACACCCTGGCCGGCACGCAAACCAACCAGATCTTCTTCAGCAGTTTTCTGACATGGAGGGAATATACCATTCGGTTTCGCACCGGCCCCGCCCAGGCCACCGCCCTCGTTCAACTGTCTAATAACGGCATCAGCGGTTGTGGCAATGACCTGGCGATCGATGACATCAGCCTCCGTCTGTGCAACGTGCAAAGGGAACAATCCTTCGGCCTCTGCAGCCTGCCGGACGGCACCCTGGCAATAGGAGACAACACCTATACCGAACCCGGCGTCTATCTGGACACCCTGCCTGTACCCGGTTC
>CAYVVK010001029.1:0-1991 GCA_964454855.1 uncultured Phaeodactylibacter sp.
CAATCTATTATAACACCAACTACCTGTCAATTAATTAACTCCCAAAGCACTAGAGTGGTTGCCAGGCTTGCGTTTCCTCTTCCGGCGCCATTAGGTTTCCTCATCTTCTCCCCCCTCACGGCCCTGGCGGGCCTTTTCTCTCAGGTGTTCCAGATAGAATTCGACCGGGCGGCAGTGCGATTCGATCAGGATCTCTTCGAATTCCAGCAGCGGCATTTTCTGGCGAGGCACCAGAATATCTTTGTCCAGGGGCACAAACTCCTCATCGGGCCGGGGAATGGGCACGCGGTCTCCGTGCTTATCCCACCATTCCTTGATTTCCAGGAAGTACTGGTAATGATCATCGGAACGTTCGACTACATCCACCACCCGGGGGTCCAGGCCGGCCGGATAATAGCCCGTGGCCTCCAGGCATTTCAGCACCATTGTCTGGAGGAGCCAGAGAATACTGTCGCTGAGCGGATGGCCCTCAAAATGTTCCCGGCGGCTATACTCCTGGTTGAGGATCAGCAATACGGCCCGCCGGCCGAACGACAAGGCCTCCAGGACTTCCTCCAGGCGGGCAAAGTACTCCGTTTCAGAAGCCAGCCTTTTGTCGCCGGACCCTCCGGGCAACTTGGTATTGGCCTCCCCTTTATGGTACTTGTCCAGGTGCTGAACGGTTAGCAGGAACAATTCCCCGTTCTCCACAAAGGGGAAGAGGGCGCCCACAAAGAAGGAATCCGGAAAAAAATCGATCTGTTGTAGCTTCATAATACAGACTCTAAAATTATCCCGCTTTTTGCAATTTTGCCAATTTGAAACACGGGAAAAAATATCCATTTTGAACCCAGGAAAACGATAACCACCTTGGTCAAAAGCAGCCTCTATGCTTAGATTAAACCCACCCCTCTTCCTCTTTGTTTTCACCTTCATACGGAACGCCGGCGGGGGTTCCCGGAGCCTATCTGCAATAGTGATCCAGCTGTCACCTGCATCGGCCGGCCCATAGGCCTGCCCGCCGGTGGTGTCAAAATAAATTCCACAGGGATCGAGTTGGCCCCCGGCCATGTCATCCCGCAGCACATTGACCTAGCAATTCTCCTGAGGCAACCCTTCAGACAAGGCCTCCCCGTTTTTTGCCACCGGTGCGGCTGCGGTCAGTTAAATAAAGCCATAGACTTAATGATCGTCTGGGAAATACCCCAGATCAGGGGCAGGCCGACGAACAGCCAGGCGAGTATCACCCGGGGATCGAGGCTTTTTTTGGAATTTTCCATGGTCGAAGTAATTTTTATGACAAATCAGTCCGGGCGGTTCAGCTCGTTTTCGGCCGGGCCGCTGCCGGGGCTGTAGCGATGTCCACAGCTCCCGTTTTCTCCTCCGGCGCCATCAGGTACTTGTCGTCTACAGGTTTTACCATGCTGTTGCACAAAAAGCCCAGGATGAGCAGGCCCGCCATGATGTACATCGTGATGGAATAGGCCTGAGCCGTCGGCAATTGCAAGGCCTCGATCTGATAGGCGCGGATGTAGTTCACCAGCACCGGCCCGAGGATCGCTGCCGTTGACCAGGCCAGCAACAGGCGCCCGTGGATGGCCCCTACCTGACTGGTTCCGAATATGTCCCGCAGATAGGCCGGGATCGTAGCAAAACCACCGCCGTACATACTCATAATGATGCCAAAACAAAGCACAAACAGCATAATGCTGCCCATATTACCAATGGTTGGAATGGCGAAGTAGAGCACCGCCCCCAGCAGGAAAAATATATTGTAAGTAGTCTTGCGCCCGATACGGTCGGAGAGCGAGGACCAGAAAAAGCGCCCTGCCATATTGAACAGGCTTAGCAGGCCGACGAACCCACCTGCCGCCGCAGCCGTTACCGCCGCTTTTTCCCCCACGGAAGCCGCGGAGAACATTTCCTGTATCATCACGGAGGCCTGGCCCAGCACGCCGATGCCTGCGGTGACATTCAGCATCAGCACGGCAAAGAGCAGGTAGAACTGAGGG
>CAYVVK010001030.1:0-1987 GCA_964454855.1 uncultured Phaeodactylibacter sp.
TTCCGACGTTCCGACGTTCCGACGTTCCGACGTTCCGACGTTCCGACGTTCCGACATTTTGACGTTTTTTACATGACACTCAACACTGTCTGACACCATTACAAGGTGATACTGCCAAGCATCTGATCCAGAACAGTTTATGGCTGTTGCTTTCGGGGCTTTTCCGCATGGAAGCCCCAAGGCGGAGCTATGCCTGAACGGATGTTGGCGATGATTTAACCCTGTAAACAGACAGTGCTATGAAAAAGCAGCATCTTTCCCAACCGAAGGAATGGCAATTAGATGATTTTAAGGGCTTTGCCCTGCCTCCCGAGCAGCAGAAAGCCCTTAAGGGCGGCAATGATGGGGATGGAGATGGGGGCCACGAGGATGTGGTGGACATCTGATCCCACCGGGCAATTCCTGAGTAGTTTAAGTGGAGGCCTGGCTATCTTCAGGCTTCCACTCTACCTGCTCTACCAGCCATTTTCTCAGTTGGAGGTTGTCGAACTGGTTCATCCATTCCAGGAGGGCCTTCCTTTCGGCGGGGTCATTCCAGTTGGAAGAGCGGAGTTGGGCAATGTGCAAGACTGCTTTTCCGAAATTGAGGTATGCCTGCCGGCGGTCTTTAGACAAGTCGTTCTGACGGTATATGAATCTGTTGAAAGCCTTGACATAAGAGTAGAGAGGAACCAGTAGCTGTTCACCCTGCAGATGCCTGCCTAACATGCAGCAGACGGTCAGGGAATGCAGGCGAAGCCGGTAAGGGGTCTGTTTCTTGCTCAAATTGCGGAGAAGCTTTAGGGCTTGCAGGTATTGCTCTTTGCCGGACAACAGCAAGGCTTCTCCCAACACAGCAGCCTCTTCAGCGCTTTTTTTCGGTAGGAAGGGTTTATTTCTTTCGATATAGGCCTGCGTCCATTTATACTCGCCTTTCCGGGCACCGACGGTACAGGTGTTCAGGAATGTGGCATCGGAAACGAGTCCTGATCGCCGGTACAACCCACTATCGTCGCCGTATTTCAGGAGCTGGAACAGGTCCTCAACGAAGGAAAGTTTATTGGCATTGATCTTGATGCTGGCCGGGATGACTAGTTTGGCGATCAGAAACCTCTGGTTACTCATGGACAATTGAGGGGCTAATTCATGAAACTGTCTTAGTATCTCACGGAGCTCATCTTCTGATTTGTCTCCCAGGTAGTAAGTGGCAAGGCGGTAAAATATGCGGATGATAGGATAGTCTTCCTTTAATTTGGCAGCTTCCTCCAATACCGCCGTAAAGAAGCGGCTGTCCGGCTGCTCATCATAGGTCTTAGTCCGGGCGAGCTGGTCACAGATGTATTTTAGCTTTTGTAGAATGAATTGCAGGTCGAGTTGATCTACCGCCTGCCGGACAATATCGCGCCCGCTGCCATAACTGATGGATTCGGGGTGATTGTAGATGTCGTCGTATATCTCAAAGGCCTGCTCAAAGCCGTCAGCCTCCCGCTTATTGGGGCGGGGTAGGGCGTTTATCTCCTGCATAGAGGCTTTTCGGAATTCCGGGTATAAACGCTTCCTTTTGTAGGCCTCCCGCCGGGCGGCGCCCTGTAGAGATTCGCTTTGGCGGAACTCCTGCTGTAGGAGAAAATCCTCCACCAGCTTATACAGCTCGTGGTACCGGTAGTTGAGTTTTCGGGTGTCAAAATCCTCCCCGGGATAGAGGCGGGTAAATACCTTTTCTCTGTTTACCTGGGTATAGCCGGGGTAGTTCTCCCGCAGGATGTTAAACAGGCGTATCGGAAACTTACTTTCCGTAAAAAAGGGAGAATCCAGATATTTTTTCAGCTGAACTTCTTCTCGCCCTTCGAGGCTCCGCAGGAGTTCGTAAAGTTTTATCTTGGACTTAGGTTTAATTTTAGATCTAGAATGGTTAATATAAGTCACTGATAATCAAGAGTTTAAATAAAAAAAAGGCTACCCGTCTAAGGTTGGACAAGTTAGGGTTTAAAACCGGGAACCAAGAGCA
>CAYVVK010001031.1:0-1982 GCA_964454855.1 uncultured Phaeodactylibacter sp.
TTCGTTGTGCACCATCATCAGGCGGGCGGCGTCATATGCTGCTGACTTGGGCACGATCTGCCGGTCGGCGATGGGGTGCAGCCAGTATTCGAGGTTGTTGGAACGCAGGTAGCTGCGGTCATGCTCGAAGTTGATCACCACGGCCAGCTTATTAAGGGAGAACAGGTAGTCTGTTTCCTTATTCAGGTCTTTCTGCAGGTCGATGATGTTATAGCGGTCGAAGTTGACTCCTGAACGTTCGCAGAGGAATACGTCGCGCCGGCCGTCGAAGGTGACGATATCGCGGAAGCGGTATTTTTTCAGGTTCTTGATCAGGAAATTCTTGATCGGCATTTTGGAGGGGCGGAGCTGCTGGAAGGAATACTGCAGCTGCCGGTCATCCAGGCGGAAATCCTCGCGGTAGGGTTTCCGGCGGTGGGTTCTCATGTTGATCACCTCTTTGACGCGCCCTATGGTATGCCCCAGTTCATTGACCTTGGAATAGACGCTCACGATATCGACGTTGGCGTTGTTGATCCAGGTCTCGATGAAGATCTTGTTTGATCCCTGTTCATAAACCAGCAGGCAAATTTCGCTGATTGCGTAAAAGTTGGGGTAACCGCCGTAAATGTTGCCATACTTTAATTCTAAAAATGCAATACTATTGTTCACGGTTTAAGGAAATTAGTTTGTGGTTTTAATATTGTTTGTTTCAGCTTTCTCCGTGTAAAGGTTTTCGGGGTGCCCGGCTTTACCGCGGGGCTCACGGGTTGACATTGGTTAATGGGGCAATGGCTAACAATCTGCAATTTAGGCAGAAAAATCAACAACCGTGAAAGTTCACTGATAAAATCACCTTTCAATTTTAAGGCATGCCGGCCTAATTCACAAACAAAAACCGGCCGTTTTCATAAATTTTCTCGCCGTCGGCATAAATTTCTCCCCCATTCGTCATATCGGTGATCATATCCCAGTGGACAGCGGACTGGTTCTTTCCCCCGGCCTGCAGATAAGACTGCCCGATGGCCATGTGGACCGTCCCGCCGATCTTCTCGTCGAAAAGAATATTCTTGGTTAAACGGCCGATCTTGTAGTTTGTTCCGATGGCGGCCTCTCCAAAACGGCGGGCGCCCTCCATCTGGAATATCTGGTCGAGGAAGTCCTTGCCTCGGCGGGCCTCCCATTTCTCCACATAGCCATCCTTTACATACAGCCGCACATCCTCCACCTCATGGCCCATGTAAATGGCGGGGTAGGAAAACCGGATGGTGCCGGTGACGGAATCTTCCACAGGCGAGGTGTAGACTTCCCCGCTGGGCATATTGGTGCGCCCGTCGGAATTGATCCACTTGCGCCCCCGGGTGTTGAAGGTAATGTCGATGTCTTCTCCTTTATACTGTATCGTTTCCCGCTGGTTGAGCAGGTCTACGGCCTGCTGTTGCCACTGGCGCACGCCGAGCCAGCTTTGCACGGGGTCTTCGTCGAAGAGGCGGCAAGCGCCATATACGAAGTTTTCGTACTCCTCCAGTGACATGCCGGCTTCCTGTGCGGCAGCCTGAGTGGGGTACTGGCAGAGGCTTCTTTTGAGGCCGAGCGTGGCGGTGCGTTCAAAATAGGTTTTGAGCACCGGCTTATGCGCTTCCTGCCGCAGCTTGCGCTTCTCGGGGCCGGCACTCTGGTCTTCGCGCAGGTTGAAAGGCGCCCGGATATAGAGGTAGGCCTCAAATTCCTCCATAGCCATTTTGTACAATGGAGAAATATATTCCAGCTGTTCCTTGCCGGCTTCGGCCAGCAGAATGCGGTTCTGCTCGCGGAAGGCCAGGCTCACTTCCACCTTGGCGCCGGCTTTTACGGCGGCCCGGTATACTTCCCGAACCAGCGGTTCGGCCAGGGTGGTGCTGCTCAGAAAGAGCCGTTCTCCCTTCTGGATATCCAGGCAGTAATGAACGAGTAAGTTGGCGTATTTTTCGAGTATGGTATTCATGGGCCGGTATTCGTCAGAA
>CAYVVK010001032.1:0-1978 GCA_964454855.1 uncultured Phaeodactylibacter sp.
CGACGAGGTGGGCGGCATCCCCACCGGACGCCTCTCCGGCATCGTGAATCACCAGGTGCCTTCCTGGCTGCGCACCCATCAGATGCCGAGCTACGCCACCAACTGCATCGAGGATTGGGAGACCAAGCTGGACGCCATCGTCGAACGCACCAAGATGGGCGGTGGGGAACTGGTCAAGCTCATGGGCACTTCCGCCTGGTACGCTCCCGGCGCCGCCGCCGCCCAGATGGTGGAGGCCATCGTGCGCGACGAGAACCGCATCTTCCCCTGCTGCGCCCTGCTGGATGGCCAGTACGGCCTCAAAGACATCTTCCTGGGCGTTCCCGTCAAGCTGGACAAAACGGGCATTTGCCAGGTGATCGAACTGGAACTGGACGAGGATGAAATGGGCCTGCTCAAAGAATCCGCCGAACACGTCCGCTCCGTCATGGAAGTCTACAATGAAATGAAGGTATAAACAATCTGCGACATTTTTTATCGCAGCCAGATGGCGCCTTTTTACTCAAAAGGCGCTATTTTTATTTTCCAATATGGCCTCTGAGGACATACCGGCCTGGAAGCGGTTTGGGAATCCAAAAAGTTCCCGCAAACTTTCCTGAGTGGTTTTTGTTAGTCGTAATTGAAGAAAATATGATTCCTTATGGTAGCGGTAAAAAAACCTGACACGGAGATCCTTAGCCAGATGGCAACCAATACCGGAGAGGCTCTGACTGATCTTTCTCATCAACAGCCGGTGCTCCTGGTCTTCCTGCGCCACTTTGGCTGCACCTTTTGCCGGGAAGCTCTGGCTGACATCGCCAATGAGCGCGAAACCATCGAGCAGGCCGGCGTAAAGCTGGTGTTCGTTCACATGACGACAGATACCGTGGCGGAGCGCTATTTCAACCGCTATAATCTGGAGGGAGTCAGCCATATCAGCGATCCGGACTGTATATACTACGCGGAGTTCGGCCTGGTTAAAGGCAATTTTACCCAGCTCTTCGGGCTGTCTTCCTGGATACGGGGCTTCTCCGCCGGCGTCGTGGCCGGGCATGGGGTGGGCCCGCAGCTGGGCGACGGTTTTCAGATGCCGGGCATTTTCGTCATCCAGGACGGGGAAGTAAAAGACAGCTTTATCCATCGGCTCGCCTCCGACCGGCCCGATTACAACAAGCTGGTGAAATGCTGTATTATAGAGGAGGAATAGGCTTTGGGCTGAACTTTCCCCCACTGGTTTCATTTCTACAGGGTAAAGGGTATCTTTCCCTAATCATTCAAATCACAGAGCATGATCGGCTGGAAATTTTCCGAATATATACCCGGACAGGGAGAAGGTTCTATTTTTGATAAGCTGCTGGAACTCTTCCAGGAGCTGCTTGTGTATACTTCCGGTGATGTCAGCGAGGCGCTATCCTGGCTGACGGAGCTGGATAAGGAATATGGGCTGACCGATGAGGAGTATGGCATGGCGGACTTCATTCAGGACCTGATCGATAAAGGCTACATCCAGCAGCAAGGGCAGGGCGCCGGCGGCTTCGCGCCCACCGCCAAGATGGAGATCGCCATCCGCCAGCAGGCCCTGGAAGATATCTTCGGCCAGCTGAAAAAATCAAAACGCGGCAATCACAATACCAATTTCGGAGGTACGGGTGACGAATCCACCTCCGAACTGCGCCCCTACCAGTTTGGCGACCAGCTCGATAAACTGGCTGTCTCCGAATCGCTGCGCAACGCCCAGATCAACCACGGCATCGACGACTTCCGCCTCACTCAGGACGACCTGGAGGTCTACGAAACCTACTACCAGAGCCAGATGAGCACGGTGCTCATGATCGACATCTCCCACTCCATGATCCTCTACGGGGAAGACCGCATCACCCCCGCCAAAAAAGTGGGCATGGCCCTGGCCGAACTGATCACTACCCGCTATCCGAAAGATACCCTCGACATCATCGTCTTCGGCAACGACGCCTGGCAGATCGAGATCAAAGACCTGCCC
>CAYVVK010001033.1:0-1965 GCA_964454855.1 uncultured Phaeodactylibacter sp.
TTTGCCCAAAACCCTGGAGGGGTTCCTAAAGTGGAAGCCGGAAGATGGCTATAAATACGAATGGAACGACGGCGCGCTCGAAAAATCTGATAAGATGATCACCCCTAAGCAGTTGTATCTGGTCGACAGGCTGTCTGGTGTTCTGGAGAAAATAAAACCTGATGCCGGCGGCAGGCTGATCTGCGAGGTACAAAACCGTACCTCCCCAAACAAAGTCCGCGTTCCGGATATTGCCTACTACTCAACAGAAGAGATCAGGCAGGCCGCCGATGGCGATTTCCAGCCCGTTACTTCTTTTGCTATAGAGATCATTTCGGAGCACGACAAGATCAATGCCGTCTATGCCAAGGTCGAAGAGTATTTCCAGGCAGGCGTGAAAACGATCTGGCTTCTATTCCCGGACTTTGAGAAAGTGCATGTCTACACCAGCCCGGAGCAAGTTACGATCTGTAAAGGCGATGCCGTTTGCAGTGCGGAAAACGCCATTCCCGGTTTCTCTATCCGTGTTGCAGAGCTATTTCGGAAAGATTGAGCACGCCAGTCCGGCCTATTTCAAATAGAGCAAAAAAAAATCAAAAAACCCATTGATTTTTTTCCACACCCTTTCCACACCTTTTCCACAGTGGTGTTGAAATGCTAACTGCGGCTGTTTTAGCCCGCCGGGAAACGCCCGGATGGATGATATGGCCCCGGCTTCTCAACAGGCCTGGTTTGTTTAGTGGTTAGAAAATCATGAAAGTCAGCCGGAGAGGTTCAAAATAGCAGGAGCCCCCCTTCCTTTTTACTCAGCAGAGGCCGTTCCGGTTTATGCTGAAAAAGGAAGCGGATTTGTTCATGCTGTCAGAATTGATCTTCGGATGATAGAATGTTTAAAAGCTCTTTTTCCAAACCGGCCCGGAGAGGGCGAAGGAGCCATTGTACTCCGCCGGATGATTGCCGGAGGAACCCTGAGGTGGCCGTTGCGTTTCCGTTGATCCGTGCCAAATGAAAAGCTACAGGAATAGGTTGAAGAACCCTGTCGGCAATCCTTTTGTCGGCCTCCCGTACGGGGCATCATTTCTTACGGTTCACTTCGGTAAGCCGTAAGAATAGCCCCAACCTGAAACATGAGCACCCCGAATTTTAGCGTCGGCTAAAGTTCGGGAGGGCTCATGTTCAGTTTTATTCTTTCCCCTTGTCCTTCTTCATTTCCTCCACCGCATCCTCCACATCCTCAGTGGCCTGCTGCAGCTCCTCCAACTGCTTCTTCCGCTCATCGGCGGCCTTCTTATCCTCTTTTTCTTTGGTATTCTCCTTTTTTGCCGTCGGCGCTTTCTCTTTTTTGGGCGCTGCCGGAGCACCGTCAAACGGCTCTTTGCTGAAGGTAAGCTCATGCCCGTCCGAGTCGACGTAGATGGTGTCGCTTGCGGTGAAAGTACCCGCCAGTACCAGTTTCGACAGCTCGTTGACCACTTTCTTCTGCAACACGCGCTTCATGGGGCGGGCGCCGAATTGCGGGTCGTAGCCCATCTCGGCCAGCATATCTTCGGCAGCCGGGCTCAGCTTGAGTTCCATGCCCTGCTGGCCCAGCATCTTTTCCACCTTGCGCAGCAGCAGGCGCATGATCTGTTTGATCTCCTCGCGGGTGAGGGGCTGGAACATGATCTGCTCGTCGATGCGGTTTAGGAATTCCGGGCGCAGCTCTTCCTTGAGCATGTCGAAGACCTCTTCCTTGGTGGCATTGATGATCTCCCCGTGTTTGTCTTCGGGCATCACTTCCAGGTCCTCGAAGTTCTCCAGGATGGTCTCCGCACCCATGTTGGAGGTCATGATGATGATGGTATTGCGGAAGTTGGCCACGCGGCCCTTGTTGTCGGTCAGGCGGCCATCGTCGAGCACCTGCAGCAGAATGTTGAAGGTATCGGGATGGGCTTTTTCGATCTCGTCGAGCAGCACGACGGAATAGGGGCGGCGGCGCACCGCTTC
>CAYVVK010001034.1:0-1965 GCA_964454855.1 uncultured Phaeodactylibacter sp.
CGGAGCGATCATGCGGCCGCCATCCACGAAGGGCGGTGTGTCCCAGGTGCCGACCAGCCCGCCCCAGGTGCGGGTGCCGATCAGCGGCCCGATCTCCATGCGGCGGAACATATAGGGCAGCAGATCACCGCCCGAGCCGGCGCGACCATTGATGATCATGACCTTGGGCCCCCAGAGGCCGGCGCCCGGCGTGGTAAAGGGGCGGTGGTCGTTGGCGCGGCTGTTGAAATAGCCGTGCAAATCCCGGTTCAGGATGTCCACGATGTAGTCGGCGGCAGAGCCGCCGCCGTTGTTGCGCTCATCAATGACGGCCCCCTGCTTGTCTTGCTGCGGGTAGAAGTAACGGTTGAAATAGGTGTAGCCGCCCTGTCCGGTGTTCGGCACATAGACATAGGCAAGTTGGCCTTCCGATAGCTCATCCACTTTTCGGCGGTTGCCCTCGACCCAGTCCATGCGGCGCAGCTGCCCTTCGCTGGATTCCGGATAGACCGTCACGCGGCGGGCGCCTTCGGCGATCGGGCGGTCATTCACCAACAAATTCGTCGCCCGATCCACCGTGCCTTCCAGCAGGCGAAAGAGGTTGGTCGTCTCGGTAATGGGCGTACCGTTGATGGCGAGCAGGTAATCGCCCTCGCTCACCTCCACGCCTGGGATGGCCAACGGGCCGGTCAGGCCGGGGTTCCAGCTTTCGCCGTGATAGACCTTGCTGATCCGCAGCGCGCCATTCTCCCAGGTCATATCCGCTCCCAGCAGTCCCACCTCAATCTGCTCGACATCCGGGTAGTCACCGCCGCCGGTGTAGGAGTGGCCAATGGATACCTCCCCGCTGACAATGTCGAGGATGTAGTTTAGGTCGTCGCGGTGCCGCACGTGCTGGACCCAGGGCTTGTACCAGCTGCGTACGTCATCCCAGGGGGCGCCGTGGGTATTATCGACGTAAAGGAAATCGCGCTGGAAGCGCCAGCCGTCCATAAAGATCTGCTGCCATTCTTCCATCGGGTCTATTTTCTGGCGAATGCCGCTGAGGTCCAGGGCGGACTCGGACACAGAGGCGCTTTTGCCTTTGGCGTCCAACACGGACCAGGTGCCTCGCGACTGGCACAGAAGGGCACTGCGGTCCATGCTGCTGCTGACCGAGCTGACATTTTCCACAAATACCTCTGCCTCGTCCTCTTCCAGGGTGTAGCGATGCAGGCGGGAACCATCATCGGTGGTTTCCAGGACGAACACTTGCCCTTCGGGCCCGGCAATGAGCTGCGCAAAACTGCCGTCAGTGAGCGAGGTGGCCAGGATACGCCGGGCCAGGCCGGCCTCATCCACGACTACGGCGACCTCTTCCGCTGCCGCTTTGGCATTCTCTGATGCTTCCTCCTCCCCTTTTTCTTCGTCCAGAATGCCGGGATCCTCATCCTCTTGCGGGAAAAAGGGCGAGGCAGCATCTGCCCGGAGTAGCGCCACGTAGAGCGAGTAGGTGGGGTCGTAGGCGTAGTTACCCATGTCCAGCCAGCCGGATTTGAGTCCAAAATTAGTGCTGGCCAGCAGGTACAGCTGTTCGCCAGCATGGTCCCAGACCGGGTGCAGCACATCTGCCATGCCATCGGTTACCGGCACCTTGCGGTCGGTCGCCACCTCGTACACGAAGGCGGCCTTGAAGTGGTTGTCGAGCAGGCGGGTGTAGGCAATCCATTTTCCGTCCGGCGACCATTCGGGAGTCATGGATCGGTTGGGATGGGCGTAGCGCTCCGTTTCGATCACTTTGGCGGCGCCGGTCTCCACATTCACCACCCACATCTGGTAGTCGGTGTCGGTGAAGGCGAGATGGGCACCGTCCGGCGACCATTGCGGCTGAAAGAAAAAAGTAGGATCCGGCAGGGTGATCATGCGGGCCTCCCCGCTGCCATCGGCGGCAGCAATGTAGAGCTGGTATTCGCCAGTGCGGTCCGAAAACCAGGCCAGGTGCTGTCC
>CAYVVK010001035.1:0-1965 GCA_964454855.1 uncultured Phaeodactylibacter sp.
ACCTCCCCACCGATTTCCTGAGCAATTGTCTCCGCCTCTTTGGTGCTGAACTCCGGTTGAGCGAAAACAAACCTGATATTTTCCTCTTGGGCCCGCTTCATCAAGGCCGCCAACTCGGCTGCGCTGGGTTCCTGCCCGCCGACTTCGACCGGGATCATCTCCAACTCGTAATCGCGGGCAAAGTAGCCCCAGGCCGGATGGAAGACCATAAACTTGCGGTCTGCTACACCTTCCAGCGTCTGGCGAATGTCGGCATCCAAGGCATCAATATCGGCGATAAAGCTATCCAGATTAGCTTGAAAGGTATCTGCATGTTCCGGATCGAGTTCGGCCAGGGTATCTTTGATGGTCCGGGCCTGAACTTTGACTTCCGCCGGCGAAAGCCAAATGTGGGGATCGATCTTGTCGGGCGCCCCTTCCCACGAGCGTAAATTAGCCCCCTCGCGGGTATCTACGATCACCATGCTGTCATTGACGGCCGCAAAGCGATCCATCCAGGCGTTCTCAAACGGCACGCCCATACGGAAGTAAGCATCGGCCTGGCTCAGGGCGGTCAACTGTTCCGGCTTTGGTTCGTAGGTGGCTGGACTTTCACCGGGTAGAACCATCACCGTTGGGACGACATATTGTCCCCCGATCCGTTCCACAAAATATTTCTGGGGCAGGATACTGACGGTTACCTGCAACGGCTCGACGTCCAGCATCGCCTGGGCATCACCTGTGCGGGGAATGCACAAATTCCAGCCAACTTCGATCAGGTTAGGATTGTCAATAGGCGTGAAGCTGTCATCGCTGGCAGCTTTGGCGTTGGTCGCCTCAAAAATGGCCGGAAACGCCAGGGGGTCGCCGTAATATTTCTCAGCCAGTTTCGACAGCCAATCGTCGGCCTGAACCGTAACGGTTTCGGCGCAGGTTACCTCGGTTTGGGCGGCAACCTTGATCGAGAAGGCGGCCAAGGCTATGGCCAGGACCAGCAGTAAGAATAGGGGCTTTAATTCTGTTTTCATAGTTGTTTTTTCTCCAATAAGAGTGATACACTTCGACAATATGTTAATCGACCTTTAACCAGGCACGTTTTCATAAATGAACCTTAACCTCTTAGGTCGCTCTTTCTATACCTTACCTTCCGTTTCAGGTTCAATGACCGTATACTCGACCAAACAGGGTGACTTGAGGAAATACTCTTCGGCCTGGGCATATGTTTCCCAATACGACGCACTGCACCCCCAGCACTCCGAGTCAGCCTTGCTTTCCCACACATTGAGTAAAATGACCTCATCCCTGCCCGGGATTTTCATTAAGAAAACTTCTTTATGACCGGGTTGGTGATCCAGTTGCCGCAGCTCCCAGTTCTGCCAACTATTGATAAATGCCGCCGTTTTTCCTGGCTTGAGTTGGATCGTTCTGATCAGAACGTACATAAGGCACCTGCTACGAACTCTTATCGGCCCCTGGCCGGCGCAAGTCTGGCAAGGTACGGGGCAATCTACTGCCGGTCTCGGAAGCGTGGGTATGGGTGTAGGGCAATAATGCCATATATCGGGCCCGTTTGATGGCCTGAACCACCCGCCGCTGAAGCCTGGCGTCGGCCCCGCTTTTACGGGCCGAGCGAATAGTGCCGTCATCGGCCAGGAAGTAACGTAAGGTCTTGAGATTTTTCCAATCGACCTCTTCGATTTTCACCGCAGGCCGTCGGCGCTGAAATTTGGGCGAATGTGATCGCGCCGCCCGCGGCCAGCGCGGGTGACTTTCGGCTTGGGCCGGGTTGGTTCTTGCTGAGGCCGTCCTGTCCGGCCGGCTTTGGCTCCGGTCTACCTTCGTGTCATCAACCAATGGGTATTCTGCGGTTGTTTCTGCCATCTATTTTTCTCCTATGACGCCCTCCTCGTTCCCAAACTGACTGCGAAGCGTGGGAACGAGGAGGGTGTCATCTAGTGCGTGTGAAGCCCCGCTTCATAGGAGGCT
>CAYVVK010001036.1:0-1957 GCA_964454855.1 uncultured Phaeodactylibacter sp.
ACGAGTTCGGGCTGGGATGGGGCCTGCTGCCAGGTGCCTCTCCGCTCGATCATGGCCTTCCATTTGGGGGCGGCGGCGTTCCAGCGGCGGCGGTTGGCGTGGTGGTAAGGGTTCATGGGAGGAAGGTGTTGAGGTGTTGAGGTGTTGAGGTGTTTCGGTGTTTTGCGGGGGGAGCGGCCTTGCAACCGGCCGGTATACAAAAGGTGAATACATGCGGCGGTTCTTTTTCGTTCCCCGGAGCGCGGGCTTCCAGGTCCGCAAGGATGAAAAATTTGATCTAAAAAAAGGCAGGAAGCAAGAAGTGCAACCTCTGAACCCACGCCACCGAAGCAACCCTGGCCCAAGCTCCGGCTGCCCCGCCCAACAATATAACAATGTAGCAATATAGAAGCAATGCCCTCCTACCTGCTACCCCGGATCAGTGTAATGTACCCACTCAGCACCTCCGGCCCGGGCGTAATGCCGCTGACCCGGCGCTCGAAGTAGCGGCAGGTATAGTAATAGGTGCCTTCCGGTAATTCCTGTCCCTTAGCGTTGTTACCGTCCCAGTTGAGGGCAGGGTCATTGGCCTGGAAAACCAGCTGCCCCCAGCGGTTGAACACATTGAACTCTACCCGCTCGATGAAACAGAAGGGGTATGGCGTATACAGGTCATTCTGGCCATCGCCATTGGGCGTAAAGGTATTGGGCAGCGAGTAGAACGGGCAGTTGTCTACACAGACCACATTGCTGAAGGTGCTCTCGTTGAAGAAGCTGTCTACAGCCGTAACGGCATAGCAGCCGGCGATCCCGATCTCGGGCTTGTGTTCGTAAGCGGTATTATTTGCGCCTTCCAGGCTGGCAATGAGGGAGAACTCACTGTCTTCGAACGGGGCGTAGTAGATGTTGTAGCTTACCACATCATCGGTATCTTCGCATACTTCGTTGGGGTTTGTCCAGCTGAGGGTGTTGCGCAGCAGGCCCTCATCGGAACAGCTGACGGCCTCGTCGCAGGTATTGGACACTTCCAGCACCGGCGGGCAGGGCGGGATGTTGTCTGCCGGCACTGCGCAGGTTTCCTGGGAGAAGTTGAGGATGGGAGAGACTACGCCTTCCACACCATAGGAGCCGGTACTGCGTACTTTGTAGCAATACTCCTGCCCATTGAGAAGCCCTGAATCGGTATAGGCCGGTTCTTCCACGGTGGCAATGGAGTCAAAGCCGCCCTGTTCGTTCTGGCGGTATACGGTGTACTCGAAATTGTCCCAGGGCACCGTTTCCTGCCAGGAGAGGTTGACGGCCCGGTCGGTGGGCGAAGCGGACAGGAAGATGGAGGAAGCCGCGTTGGTGGCGCCCAGGAGGCGGCCTCCATCGACGTAAAAGTTGACCTTATAGCTAAAGGGCCCGCCCCGGGTATTGAGGCCGGAGTCCACAAAGCAGGTATCATTGGCGCCGGCGAAAGTTTCACTGGTAAACTCCACTCCTATGGTTTGGAAGGCTGCATCGGCAGGGTTTTGGCCGGGAGCGCGCAGTACTTCATAGCGGTAGGGCCCCGGGTTTTGGAGGGTATCCAGGTCTGTGGCAGAGGGTTTCGACCAGCAGACTTCCATCTCCCCGGCGGCGGAGCTGGTGGACAGTACGTCCACATTGGTGATCAGGGGGATATCGCGGTTGAGCTGTACGCAGGCCTCTTTAGAGGGCAGGCTTTCCACCACATTATAGGTATACTGCCCGCCGGGGGTTGTTTTGGCGAACTGAGCCAGCACGCGGTAGCAGTAGGTGCGCCCTCGTTCTACATTATTGTCGAAGAAGACATAGCGGCCGTCCTGCATTTCCACCTGGGGCACGTTGTTGAGCTTGACGTAGCCTCTGCCGGCCAGGCCGGGCGTACAAGTGTCGATGGGGAAGTTATTAGTGCCCAGCCTTCGCCAGACGGTGAATCCGCGGAAGTAGTTGTCGGCGGCATCTTCGCAGAAGT
>CAYVVK010001037.1:0-533 GCA_964454855.1 uncultured Phaeodactylibacter sp.
GCGCAGTATCTCGCCCCAGTCTTTAAACCTGGGAAGTACCACGCGGGGTATCTTGGTGTGCGAGAGGGATTCGGTGTAGGTAGGCACCCGGATCTCCTTACCCCGCACCTTATATATATATTCATCGGCGGCGTAGGCGGCCTTTTTCTCTTCCCAGCTGTCGAGTATGCGTTTACAGTGCCCGTCCAGGTCGAGCTCCAGCTCTTCGTAGGCTTTTTTCAGGCTGGCCAGGGTTTCTTCCTTATTGGGAATGCTCTCCCGGCCTTCGATGGTGGCGATGGATTCCTTCAGGCCGAATAACTGGCGGGCAATAGCTACCTGGTTTTCCACCCAGTCGTCGTAATTGCGGTTGTTATCGGCAATCTCCGCCAGGTAGCGGGTGCGTTTGGGAGGAATGATGTATATTTTTTCGCTCATCTCGTCGGAGGCGCGGAAATCGGACTTCAGCGGAGCCCCCGTACGCTCTTCGATGATGTCCATGAGCACCCGATAGAGCTTGTTCATGCCCGGGTCGTTAAACTGGGAGGCGATGG
>CAYVVK010001037.1:543-1952 GCA_964454855.1 uncultured Phaeodactylibacter sp.
CCGTAAACCGGCATGTCATCCAGGTTCTTCTCGAAGAGGCGGTGGTTGCGCTGGTACTGTTTTTTGACATCGCGCAGGGCATCCTGAGCGCCCCGCTTGTCAAACTTATTGATGGCGATGACATCGGCGAAGTCCAGCATGTCGATCTTTTCCAGTTGGGTGGCGGCCCCATATTCGGGGGTCATCACGTAGAGGGACACATCGGAATGATCGACGATCTCGGTATCCGACTGTCCGATGCCGGAGGTTTCCAGGATAATGAGGCCGTACTCCGCTGCCTTCAGGATATCGATGGCGGATTGTACGTGCTGAGACAGGGCCAGGTTGGACTGCCGGGTGGCCAGCGAGCGCATATACACTCTGCCATCCGCCTTATCAGAAGTGACGGAGTTCATCCGGATACGGTCGCCCAGCAGGGCGCCGCCCGTTTTGCGCTTGGAGGGGTCCACGCTGATGATGGCGACGGTTTCGTCGTCGAAATCCATCAGGAAGCGCCGGACCAGCTCATCTACCAGGCTGGATTTGCCCGCGCCTCCGGTGCCGGTGATCCCCAGTACGGGGATGGTTTTGCCCTCCACTTCGCGGCGCAGTTCATCGAGCCATTCCCGGTTCTCTTCCGGGAAGTTCTCCGCAGCGGAGATCATGCGCGCCAATACGTGCGGGTCTTTGTCTTTATAGGTTTTGAGCTCTCCGTTCAGGCTGGCGCCCACGGGAAAGTCACATTTTTCCAGTACGTCATTGATCATGCCCTGCAGGCCCATCTCGCGGCCGTCGTCGGGTGAGTAGATGCGGTCGATGCCGTATTCTTCCAGTTCTCTGATCTCTTCCGGGAGGATGGTTCCGCCGCCGCCGCCGAAGATCTTGATGTGGCCGGCGCCTTTCTCGCGCAGCAGGTCGTACATGTATTTGAAAAACTCAATGTGCCCGCCCTGATAGGAGGTAATGGCGATGCCCTGGGCATCCTCCATGATGGCGGTATCGACGATCTCACGGACCGAGCGGTTGTGCCCCAGGTGGATGATCTCCGCCCCGGAGCTCTGCAGGATGCGCCGCATGATATTGATGGCGGCATCGTGGCCGTCGAAGAGGGAGGCGGCCGTCACGATCCGAACTTTATTCTTTGGTTGGTAAGGTGCTACGGTTTGCATAGCTGGTTTTATTGGTTAAAAGGCGCGCAAATTTACGAAAATTTTGCGGCTAAAGGTATAAGGCCTCCCACTTCAAAATTGTTTAGGAAAACAAGGGTTTAGATTTTTTGTATTATTGTATAAAGTAAAAAATGTGGCCATGGCAAAAATGGATGTTTACATCATCCCCCGCAACATCCCCCCCACCTCCTCAAAAGCCGGCTCCTCCGGAATAAAAAGCAGCTCGATATCCAGCGCCTCCGCCGTACGCAGCAGGGCGCG
>CAYVVK010001038.1:0-1947 GCA_964454855.1 uncultured Phaeodactylibacter sp.
GGGACAGATGCAAAAGCCCGTACGAGCGCAGCGAGCAGGCCAGGGCTTTTTGACTTCGCAGCCCAAAGGATCAACGAAGTTCATACTGCCGATGCTATCCAACATTAAGAACAGCAGCCCGCCGGTTCAGATCAGCACTTGAAAATGGCAATGATCAAATTATTTTAATAAATTGTACCAGCGCCGAGCACTTTAAAACCCCATATCATATCGAGGGCATGGCTCAGCTTCTGCAACAATATAGCGCCAGTATGTCTGATAAGGCAGAAGAACTTCTCACATTGATCCAAATGATCCAGCAAATGCAGGAAGATTGGATAAAAAAGCATCCCGATGAAGGACAAGGAAGAACTGATAACGAACCCAGGCCTTCCTGAACATCCTGCTTCAGGTAGCAGAGAAACTGTACGGCCCGGAAACAGGCATGAGCCTGGGGTTGGAGTATCCAAAGCGGCAGTTGTGGTTTCATGCCCACAAATCTAGGGGCTTTCGGCCGCCCATGCATCCCTTTTACCTTTCGTTTACAATTTTTTATGCTCTGATAAAGCGCCTGCCCGCAGGGTAATGGTTTCCAGGAGTTCTTCGATATCCGATTCCCGGGTGAAGGGGTTGCTCAGCGTTACCCGCAGGTAGGTATCCCCTCTCAGGTTCGTTTTGACGATGTAAAAGCGTCCTTCCTCCAGCAGCGATTGCCGGATGGCTTCATTGAGCCGGTTGAGGGCGGCGCTGTCCAGGCCCGGCGGGCGCAGGCGGAAGCAAACGATGTTGCACTGGGGTTGCAGGGCCAGTTCAAACCCGCTTTTGGTTCTCACCAATGCGGCAAAGCGCTGCCCCAGTTCCATTACGCGTTCCAGGTATTCTTCCCACAGTTCCGGCCCGTAGGTACGCAACAGGCTGTAGGCCTTGAGGCCCATCATCAGCTTGGTGCATTCGAAGGTGCGCTTAGCCAGGTTGTGCCACTCTTCATCACCCTCCTGCTCCCAGAGATACTGGGCGCGCTGGCTGAAGGTGCGGAAGCTGTGCTGCCCGTGGCGGAAGATAAGCGCTGTGGCCACTGCCGGCGTGAGCAGCATTTTGTGAAAATCCATCACCACCGAATCCGCCCGTTCTATGCCGGCCAGAACGCTCCGGTGCTGCCCGGAGAAGGCCAGGGCCCCGCCGTGCGCTCCATCCACATGGAACCACAGCTCGTGCTTCCGGCAGAAATCGGCAATGGCAGAAAGGTTATCGAAAGAGCCGGTAGAGGTAGAGCAGGCACTACCCACTACAGCGATCACTACCTGCCCTTCCTGCCGGGCTTTTTGCAGGTATTCTTCCAGCAGTTCGGTGGGCATGCGGTAGTGTTCATCCGCCGGCACTTTGATCATGCCCCGCTCGCCCCAGCCCATGATGCGCACGGCGCGGTCGACGCAATAATGCGCTTCCTCCGACACCATCAGCGCCAGGTGCTCCCCATACCCTTCCCGCCATACCGGCGATGGGGCCTTGATACTGCGGGCGGCAAGCAGAGCGGTGAGGTTACCCAGGGTGCCTCCGGAGGTGAGCAGCCCGTTTGCTTCCGGCCCGAAGCCCATCTTTTTCGCTACTACTTCCGTAACTATTCGTTCGATGGCCGTGCCGGCGATCCCCATTTCATATACGCCCATGCCGTTGTTCAGCAGGCCGTCCAATAGCCCGCCCAATGCCGCCAGCGGGGCTCCCGGGCTGATCTGATGCCCCATGTAGCGCCGGTGGTGCACCCTTACGGAGCGTTTCAGAACGGCCTGGAAGAGGCCGGTGGGCGAACTGCCCCGTCTATTTTCATAATCCTCCTTCCAGTAGGCATATTCGGCTTCCGGAGCGGTCCAGGGAATGGCCTTTGCGGCTTCTCCGGAATGGGCGCTTTCCATGTAGCCGGCCAGCAGGTCCACCAGTTCGTGGCCCATCTTTCTGAAAGCTTCGGGGCCA
>CAYVVK010001039.1:0-1943 GCA_964454855.1 uncultured Phaeodactylibacter sp.
GCGCGCCGTATCCGGCCTACGCGGGCTGGTCGCTCCCCCGGGCCTGGGCGAAGCACTGATCAACTGTATCGAAGTATCTCCTCACGATCCGGCAGCAGCTTATGTGGTGGCTACAAAATACCGGTTTAATGATTTCAGCCCTCTGGCTTATTATACCGATGACTATGGGGAAAGCTGGACGAAGATCACCAAGGGTATCAGTAAGGAGGATTTCCTGCGGGTAATCCGGGAAGACCCTGTCCGGCCCGGCCTGCTCTACGGAGGAACGGAAACAGGCCTTTACCTGTCTTTTAATAACGGCAGGAACTGGCAAAGCTTCCGGCTCAACCTGCCGGTATGCCCCATTACCGACCTGGCGGTACACGATAATGACCTCATCGCCGCTACCTCCGGCAGGGGATACTGGATACTGGACGACTTGTCGCCGCTCCAGCAAGCGGGCGGAAATCTTGGCCAGCAGGTGCTCCTGTTCCAGCCTCAACCTACCATTCGTTTGGATGCCGCCACGCCGGATGAGCCGGTGTATGGTATCGGGCAAAACCCACCCAAGGGTGTGATCTTCTACTATTACCTGCCCGAGAAGATGGATGGCGCCAGGCTGCGCCTGGAGATACTCACCACCGGCAGAACCCTGGTGCGCGCCTACACCAACCAGCCGGATGAGGATTTTGAAAAGTACGAGGGTGGCCCGAAACCGGAACCGCTGCTTCCTTCCGCAAAGGGCATCAATCGTTTCCACTGGGACATGCGCAGCGAACCCCTGCCCGGTATTCCCGGCGTATTTGTGATGGGCGATTACGAGGGAAGCCTGCGGGCGCCCGGGCAATATATTGCCAGGCTCACCGTCGATGAACAGGTACTACAGGATACCTTCACCTTACTGCCTGATCCAAGATTGAACGCCAGGCCGGAAGACTATCTGGTTCAACAGGAGATCACTACCAGTATCGAGCGGGCAGTGCGGGAGATCCACTCCTGTGTGAAGAACATGCGGCAGGTGAAACAGCAGGTGAAAAACCTGCAGGCAGCCCTCAAAAAGATCGATTGCACCAAAGAACTGCTCGATGCCGGCGAGGCTATTGTGGAAAGTATCAACAGCTGGGAAGAGAAACTCGTTCAGCCTCAGCAGCAAACCTACCAGGACGTGATCAATTTCCCTAACCAGCTCAGCGCGGAACTCCTCAACCTCAAGCACCGGGCTGACAGCCATAATCCCGTCGTCACGGAAGGCGCCAAACAGCGCCTGGCCGACCTGCTGGCCGAATGGGCACAGTTCAGGGCGCAGATGCAGAAGATCATCAATGAGGACATCGCCTTCTTCAACCGCCTGTACCGCGAGCATGAGGTGCCGGCGGTGATCGTGCCGCTTGGGGCGGAGTGAGGGGGAGAAACGTTAAAACGTTTGAACGTCTGAACGTCGAGAAGTCAAAAAAAGTCATCATTTTTTTGATGTTCTTCTCCAGAATGGACATCTTCCGACGTTCCGACGTTCCGACGTTCCGACGTTCCGACAAAACCCCTATCTTCCGGTATGGAATTACGACAACTGGGCCAGACCTCCATACAAATCACCTCCATAGGCCTGGGCTGCTGGCAGTTTTCCGAAGGAAAGGCCCTCACCGGCGCCTACTGGCAGGCGCTGGATGAGCCCACCACCAATGCCATCGTAAAAGCCGCCCTGGACGGCGGCATCAACTGGTTTGATACGGCGGAAGCTTACGGCTGGGGCGTGAGCGAGGCCAACCTGAGCCGGGCGCTCAAAGCTGCCGGCAAGCGCCCCGAAGAGATAGTGATCGCCGACAAATGGTTTCCCATCCTGCGCTTCGCCTGCTCCATAAAACGAACCATAGACAAGCGGCTGGATTACCTCGGCGGCTTTCCCATTCACCTGCACCAGATCCATACGGCGCTTGGGCCACTTTCTTCGCACCGCAAACAGCTGG
>CAYVVK010001040.1:0-1942 GCA_964454855.1 uncultured Phaeodactylibacter sp.
CTCAAAAATTGATGCTCCTGTGGCCAGATACTCGACTGAATCTCGCCGATGTGCGCCTTCCGGAGGTAGGACATCGCCAGTCGGCTCTGGCCGATGCCACCGCCGATGCTCAGCGGCACTTCATTGTTGAGGACGGCCTGATGGTAGGGCAGATCCAGAAACTCCAGCTGGCCCGTGATCTCCAGTTGCTGGCGCAGGGTTTCCGCATTGACGCGGACCCCCATGGAGGAGAGTTCGTGGCGGCGTTCGGTCACGGGGTTCCACACCAGAATATCTCCGTTGAGGCCGTGCGAGGGGCGCCCGTCCTCGGAGGTGGTTTCTGTGGCCCAGTCATCGTAGTCCGGAGCGCGCAGTTCATGAGGGTAGCCGTCTTGAAGCGTCCAGCCGATGCCGTAGAGGAACAGGGCGGGATATTCCTGCAGGATGCGGGTTTCCCGCTCCTTGCGGGGCAGGTTGGGGTAGCAGGACAGCAGGTCTTCGGCATGGATGAAGGTAATCTCCTCGGGCAGGTTCGAGTAGCGCTTGTCTTTGAGCTGGGGGAATTCTTCCTGAATGAAGGTTTCCGCCCCTTTAAGGACTTTCCAGATCTTCTTCACCGTTTGGGTGAGGAATTCCAGGTTCCTTTCTTTTTCCGTAATGGCCAGTTCCCAGTCCCACTGGTCGACATAGGCGCTGTGGTCGTGGTCGAGGAAGTAATCCTTGCGGATGGCCCGCATATCCGTGATGAGGCCTTCGCCGGGCTGCATGTCGAACTGCTTCAGGGCCAGTCGCTTCCACTTGGTGGCAGCCTGCACCACCTGGGCATCTATGGGGTTTTTACGGTGGTCGTTGGCAATATAGAATTCCACCGGTGTGCGGGAACCATCGCGGTCCAGGTAGTCGTTGACGCCACTGTGCTTATCGACGATCAGCGGCACGGTAACCATCATGAGGTTGAGTGCCTCACACAGGCCATCTTCGATATAACGCTTCACTGCCGTAATGGCGCGCTGGGTATCCTTGCGGTTGAGCAGGGATTGGTAATTCCTGGGCAGTACCTTCTCTACGGTTTCATAATTGCTGATACCGGGCCCTGCCAGTTCTGCTTTCTTATTGAGCATGATAGGCTGGTTTTAGCCGTGAAGTAAGCGCTTGCCCTGACTTCACGGTTGGTTAGGAAAGGGAGCAGCAGAATTTAGAAGGAAGCTCCCGAAAATGCCCAAATAAGTTAGGGAGTTTCCGGGCCGGCCCTTATGATGTTGCTCAACCGGAGGGGTGATTTTGGTCAATGGGAAAAAGAAGTAGAAAAGCGGAGGGGGGGCGTTTATCTATTTACCAGAGTTAAATTCAACCAGTTTGTGCCAGTCGATTTCGCCTGAGGGCTTACAGAATTTCTTGCCAAACTCCAAGATAAATTTATTCACCATTTTAGCGTAGGAGACCATAAACTCTTCATTCTTCTCTTTGGCCCTATGTCCCAATGGTTCAATTATTTCAGTATATAAGTTAGGATCACCCGAGATAAATTCCCAAAATCTTTGTCCACAATACTTATAATATATCCCCTTCTTATCAGGCCGACTATCTTTTCCATAACAACAACCATTTACCGCGATCACGTGTATCTTTGAGTTACTGGTTCTAAGTGTACGAGTAGCTTTTTGAAATTCACTGATCATTCTCTTGAGCTGGCTATGATTCGCCCAATTTGGACCTGACTTAATATTCACTATGTAACGAATTCCATCATTATCAAACTCCAAATCTATACCTTCAGTGCTCGATTTCCAACCACCATATACTTTGCTATTGATAAAAATAGCAAGTCCTTCTAACCAATCACCGAATATACCTTCTTCACTTGAGGAAACATGCGCATCTACGATTCCTTTAACAATTTCATCGGCAGTTATAGTCTGACAACGCAAGATTTGTGAATTCTGACTTGCTCTTTTTCCGGCTA
>CAYVVK010001041.1:0-1935 GCA_964454855.1 uncultured Phaeodactylibacter sp.
CCTGGAACAGGCACTCCATATCCTCTATGACGGTGCCGCTGGCGTCTCTGCCCACTTTCAGGGCGACCACGTCAAAAGGCAGGCTGTGTTCACTGCGCTGCCGGAGGATCTCCTGCAGGGCGGGCATGAAAGGCCGGCAAAGGTGGCCTTCTATACGGAAAAAGTCGTATTTCTTGATGCCGTACGCCAGTGGGTTTCTGATGTGGGCCAGGTGAGCCGCTACAGCATACTGGCTGGCGTGGTATGACAGGTTCTCCGCGCTCCGGCACCGGCGCTTAAGCTCGGAGTTCCAGTTGCTCAACAGCAGCTGATTGATATTGTAATAGGCCGGAATGGCGCGGAGGGTAAGGGGCTGATCCAGTTCCCGCGAGGGCGTGATCCGGATCTCCTGCAGGTTGTTGGCGGGCTGGAACTGCCGGATCAGCAGGTAAAGCTTGTAGTGCAGTGCTCTTACCCGGCCAGACAGCTCATCCTGCCCATTGTGAATGGGCGAATGCAGGAAGCGCGTGCGGTAGGGCGAAGGTTCGCAGGTTTCTTCCGTCACCAGGCCGGTTAGCCGGACATGTTTCGGGAAGGTATCCATATCCGGGCAGCAGGCCGTCCATAAGTCGAAGGCCGCCTCGATAAATTCATTATAGGTATCCACCAGGTCGCACAGCAGGTCATAATAGTACTGCACGCGGCACATATTACCGGCGAGCATCTGCTGGCCGATGCCCGGTAAGGTTGTCATGACCGTTTCCTCAAAACCGGCCTGGCCCTGATAGAGGCTTTGCAGTATTGGATTGTAGTATTTGAAAGTATTGAGCAATGCCGTCTGCAGGGTGGGCAGTGACTGGGTGATCCTGCCAGCGTACAGTTGCAGCAACTGATCTGCCACGACAATATTGGGAGCGACTTTCACCCTGGGCAGTTGCAGGCCGGAAAGCTTAAAGCGTGCATTGACGAGCTCATCGATCTGCGCTTCCGTCTTGGGGCCGTTCAGCGCCCGTTCCATGCAGATGATGTTGCGCATATCCTCCTTGCGCACGAGCAAAACGCGCAGGGTGAAGATACGCTCCGTGCCCTTTTCATTGCAATCATTCTCAATGCAGTTCTTCAGCTTCTTATCCAGGCACTCCAGGTACATCAGCACCCCATAATTGGTGATGGCCTCCGGAAGGTCGCCCAGCGGTTCCGCCCCTTGTATCTTCTGCTCCTGCAGCTCGAAGAGCGGGATCTCCGCCCCACCGTTGAGGAAGAACGGATAGATGTCCTCCTGCGGGTCGGCGTAAGGTGTGAAGAAGGGATATTTGATCAGGCCTTCGGGTGCATCTCCCTTAAAGGTAATGAGGTACCCTTTGGAGGTGATGGCCACTCCCGTGGATACCGTTACAGCGGTGCCGCCATCGGCCAGGCGGGCCTGCAGGCCACAGACGATGCCCATGCCGATCAGCTTAACGCGAGTGAGCCGTTCCTGTTCCTCCAGGTAGGAAACAGCTTCGTTGAGGTGGTCGGCCGTCAGCACCTGGTCGGCCTCGAAGATGGGATAAGTGTTGTTTATGGTAACGTTCATTGCTCGAAATATTGGAGTGTCAAATGATCAATTTTTCTAATTGGAATGGTCCTCGTCGTCGTCCGGAGGAGGCTGAAACCTTCCCAGGAAGGATTTGCCCAGGATGATGGTATTCTCCTCTTCGCTGTCATCGCAATCGTGCAGGAAGCCCTGGAAGTAGACATTCCTGAATTGGCCCATCAGGGCCACCAGGGCGTTCAGCCGCTGAGTGAGTTTATCCTTGTCGGGAAAGCGTTTGGCATTTTCTTCCAGCCAGCGCCGGTAGTGCAGATCCAGCAGGCGCATCTGCCGGTTGTCCACCCAGCAGATCTTTACGTGCACGTGAGCGGGCGCCTCCTGGCGGAACAGGCGGTTGACGTATTCCCGGATCTTCATTTTCT
>CAYVVK010001042.1:0-1933 GCA_964454855.1 uncultured Phaeodactylibacter sp.
GGTGAAGGTATTGCTGGGAAAGCAGGACCAGCTCATCCCGGCGGCGGCAGTTCAGGAAATGCTGGCGGGCCTGGACAACGTGGCCGTCATTTTACTGGATACCGGCCACATTTTCTCCATGCGGCTCGTGGCCAGATACCTCTGAACACCTTTTCTTTTCCTGCCGCTGCTCTAATTCTGTTTCACTCTCAGGCCGTACTGTTTGAGGATCTTCCTGGCCAGGGAAGCTTTGTGTGCCTCATCGGGGCCGTCGTAGATGCGGGCGCCGCGCTCTTCGCGGTAGAAGTACGAGAGGATGGTATCATCGGTAATGCCCAGGGCGCCGTGTACCTGAAGGGAGCGGTCTATCACCTTCTGCATGACCCCCGCCACGAAAAATTTGATGGTCGAGATCTCTGTGCTGGCGGCGCGCTGCCCTTCGCGTTCCATCTTATCAGCGGTGTGTAATACCATATACCGGGCGGCATCGATCTGGGCGCGGCTTTCGGCGATCCAGGCCTGTATCATTTGCTGTTCGCCCAGCATTCGGTCCTGGGTGATCTGGCGTGTGGCGGCGCGTTCGCACATCAGCCGGAAGGCGCGTTCGCAAATACCTATCCAGCGCATGCAATGGTGGATGCGGCCGGGCCCAAGGCGCTGCTGCGCCAGCCGGAATCCCTCGCCTTCACCGCCGAGCAGGTTGCTGAGTGGCACCCGCGCCTCGTGGAGGCGTATTTCGGCATGGCTGTGCCAGCCTTCGCCGGCATGGCCCATGACGGAAATATTGCGAACCAGTTCAAAACCGGGCTTATCGGTAGGGACGATGACCATACTGGCCTTCCGGTAGGGGTTATCCGCTTCCGGATCGGTGACGGCCATGACGATGGCGAAGGAGGCGCCGTCTGCCGAAGAGGTGAACCATTTGTGGCCGTTGATGAGGTATTCGTTTCCATCTTTTACGGCCGTCGTTCCCATTCTGACGGGATTGGAGCCGGCGTAGGCCGGTTCGGTCATCGCAAAGCAGGAACGGATGTCGCCGGCGAGCAGAGGTTCCAGATACCGTTTTTTCATTTCCGGGCTGCCGTGGGCGATCAGGAGCTCGATATTGCCGGCATCGGGAGCCTGGCAGTTGAAGGCCAGGTGGCCGAGCGGAGAAGTACCCATCAGTTCCCCCAGCTGGCCGTATTCGGGCAGGCCGAGGCCGGCGCCGCCTTCTTCGGCGGGCAGCTGGGCGTTCCAGGCGCCGGTGGCCCGGGCCTTGGGGCGGAGGCTTCGTATTTCGGCCTCTACCTCCCGGAAAGGAGTGCGCAGCCAGCGCAGCTCATTGGGGTAGATCTCCGATTCCAGAAAGGCCTTTACCTTTTCATGGATCTCTCTGAGGAGGGGCGTTGCGAAGGTGTTTACCATGTCTCAGTCGTATTGGTTCTGTTTAGCTGAATAGGGCGATCAAAAAAGTAGTGACGGTGGCCACGAAGCCGATCATGAAAATATTATAGGAAATGGTGAGGAAGCGGTATTTCTTATCCAGCACCTTCCCGAGGAAGTACAGGTCGCGCACCATATTGCCGTAGAGCAGCTGGCTGTCATTGAGTACCTCATCCATCGACTCTTCAAACTCATCGAGCTCCATATTGACGAAGTTGCCGAAGAAAACGATGTTCCGGCGTGCTTCTTCCGGCGGTGTTTCCGAGCGGTTGAGCATGGTCACCTTGGGCCGGGCGGAGAGGACGGCAAAAATGAGAGAGGCCAGGCCGGTGACCAGAAAGATGACTACCGGCAGCAGTATCCTGGGGTTATTCTCGCCGATATTGCGGTACGACAGGAAGGTGATGAGCACGCTGATCAGGATGGCGTTCACACTGATCATGATATTGGCCTTGTTGTCGGCAATGGCGCTGAGGTTGATGTGGTTGCGGTAATTGGTCCGGAAGAAAGTCTGTGCGCCCCGCACGGG
>CAYVVK010001043.1:0-1931 GCA_964454855.1 uncultured Phaeodactylibacter sp.
GGGGATTACGGCGGTCGCGCAGGAAATGCACCGAACCGGCTCCGCCGGCGCCCGAGCGGCAACATATTTTCACATAATCGACAAAATTCCTCTCTGCCATAATAGAACTTGGTGTATGTGCTTATAGTACAAGGAAAACCGTCCGGAACATCGATAGTTTTGCCCTACGGGCCCGGCCGGCGCCAAAACATACAAAAATAATCGGTATGGGCTCTTCCTCATCCTTTTCGGGCAATAATAAATGAGCCAATGGCTCCAATATATGGCATACAGCTTCTTTGTCTTGCTAAAATTTACAAACTTTGGGGCATCTATATTTCCAGAATTACTTGCTTAAACAACCTGACAAATGGAACATCTGAAATACCAACTTAAATCGCTGGAGAAAATTCCGGTAAAGGTCTGGGACTCTCCCTTTGAAGGCTGCAAGCATGTGGCGCAGTCCATTGCGCTCGCCATACGGCAGAGGCAGCAGGAAGGCGAGCAGGTCGTCCTCGGCCTGGCCACCGGCTCTTCTCCCATACAGGTCTACGAAGAACTCGTGCGCATGCACCAGGAAGAGGGCCTCAGCTTCCGAAATGTCGTCACCTTCAACCTGGACGAATACTACCCGATGGAACCGGATGCCCCGCAGAGCTACGTCCGTTTCATGCACGACTACCTGTTTGACCACATCGACATTAAGCCCGAGAATATCCACATCCCGGATGGAACCATTCCCATGGAAGAGGTAGATGCCTACTGCATGGCCTACGAGAAGGAGATCGACGCCCACGGAGGGCTGGACATTCAGCTGCTGGGTATCGGCCGTACCGGCCACATCGGCTTCAACGAACCAGGCTCCTGGGAATATTCCGAAACCCGCCTGGTGCGCCTCGACGCCATCACGCGCAAGGATGCCCTCAAGGATTTCCCCCATGAAGAGGACGTTCCCTACCGCGCCATCACTATGGGCATCAAATCCATTATGAAGGCCCGGGCCATTTACCTGCTGGGCTGGGGGGAACACAAAGCAGCGGTGCTGAAGCGGGCCGTCGAAGGCGAGGTCACCTCCGCAGTCCCTTCTACTTTCCTGCAAAAACACCCTAATGTCAAAGCGCATCTTGACCGCAGCGCCGCCAACGAGCTGACGCGCTACCAGTCGCCCTGGCAGATCGGTATGTGCAAATGGGATGAGGACCTGATCTGCAAGGCCGTAGTGTGGCTCTCCCAAACCCTCAATAAACCCATTCTGAAACTAACCGACGAGGACTATGCGGAAAACAGCCTCAGCGACCTCATTATCGAGCATGATTCCGCTTACAATATCAACATCAAGATCTTCAACCGCCTGCAACACACCATCACCGGTTGGCCGGGCGGAAAACCCAATGCCGATGACACTACCCGCCCCGAACGGGCCAAGCCTGCCAAAAAGCGGGCCGTCATTTTCAGCCCGCATCCCGATGATGACGTCATTTCCATGGGCGGCACCTTCCTGCGGCTGGTAGACCAGGGGCACGAGGTGCACGTCGCTTACCAGACTTCCGGCAACATCGCCGTACACGACCACGACGCCCGCCGCTTCATCGAATTCCTGCACGAATTTATGGAGAACGGCCAGGAAGGCCGTTCCACTTCCTGGCTGAAAGAACAAGCCGATGCCATGGAAGCCTTCCTCGACCAGAAGAGCGGCGGCCAGATCGACATCGATTCCGTGCGCAAGGTTAAAGGCCTCATCCGCCGGGGCGAAGCCCGGTCAGCTGCCCGGTACTGCGGCCTGCCCGACAGCCACATCCATTTCCTCGACCTCCCCTTCTATGAAACGGGCAGCCCGCGGAAAAAATCGGTAGGGGAAAAAGACGCCAACATCATCGCCCAACTGCTGGAGGAGATCAAGCCGCATCAGGTATACGCTGCCGGCGACCTGGCCGACCCCCACGGCACCCACC
>CAYVVK010001044.1:0-1926 GCA_964454855.1 uncultured Phaeodactylibacter sp.
CGGCGAAGGCATAGCTTCGAAAGCGCACGCGGGTACGGGTGGGGCTGATGGGCTCTACGATATTCAGCGACAGGCCCCAGGGATAAAAGTTGAACATCAGGTTGGGGAACAGCCAGAAGTAGTAGGCATAAACGCGGCGGCCGTGATCGGGATAACCCGCGGGGATATCGAAATGCGGCTCGTTCTCTTTCGCAATGCCTATCTGCAGGTTGCAGAAGGAGAAGAGCTCGTAATCGTAGTTGCCAAAATCGAGGGCCGCATTGAGGCCGGGATGGACGAAAGGCACGTGGAAGCCCTCCAGATAATTGTCGCAGTAGAGCGCCCAGTGGGCCTTTACATCGTAATCCACGCTTCCCTCTTCAGAAAACCGCAGGGTATCCAGCGGCATCCAGGCGGTGCGCTCGCGAATGGGTGCCGTGATGATGTCGAGATCGGCAAAGGGGTCGATGGCGGTAAAATGAAGGCCCATCCATTCCTGCAGGGGCAACTGCGCCAGGTTATCGGCTTCGCCAGGAAAGTTCTCCACTCCATCGAAAGCAGGCATGCTCTTGTAAGTACCATCCAAAGCGAAGCAGCGGCCGTGGTAGCCACAGCTGAGCTGACGCACTTTTCCGGCCTGTTCTACAATGATCTTGCCACGGTGCGTACACACATTAGACAGGCAGCGGGCCCTGCCCTCCCTGTCGCGGGCCAGAAGCAGCGGCTCATCCAGTACGCCGGGCAGAAGAGTAAAGGGATAGACGCTGCCGGGTTCTGCCCATTCCGAAGCATCCGCCACATAATGCCAGCTCTGAGCAAAGATCTTTTCTTTGGAAATCTCAAACAGCTCTGTGCTGCGGTAGAAAGAAGCCGGAAGCGTATGAGCCCGGCGGATGTCTTCGTCGATCTGGAAGGGCTTCATAGGATGCAATTTTCCTTCAAAGGTAAACATCAGCCGGTTTCTACACTTAATTAATCTTCATTCCGAATTAATTTGGGCTGGTTATACTATCAAAAAAACATTTTTTTGATAGCTTAGCAAATCCTAAAACAAAAGCTACCATGCAGGGTTTATTCCCTGTTGCCATCCCAACACCTGAGCCCCGTCCGCAAACTACCATTTTCAAGAATACCATCTGACTTATGTATTTCAACGCAAAAGGAAAAGAAGAGCACACCTACGACGCCATCGTCGTAGGTTCCGGCATCAGCGGGGGCTGGGCTGCCAAGGAATTGTCCGAAAAAGGCCTGAAAACGCTGGTCCTCGAACGCGGCCGCATGGTCCGCCACGGTGATTACCCGACCGCCATGACGGAACCCTGGGAGTTTAAGTACCGCGACCAGTCCATCCCGCAGGAAGAGCTGCAGCACTACCAGAAACAAAACCGCACCGGCTACACCATGCGGGAATCCAGCAAGCACTGGTGGGTAAAGGATACCGAGCACCCCTACACGGAGGTGAAACGCTTCGACTGGATCCGCGGCTACCACGTAGGCGGCCGCTCCCTGATGTGGGGCCGCCACTCCTACCGCCTGAGCGCCCTCGATTTCGAAGCTAATGCCAAAGACGGCCATGGCGTCGATTGGCCCATCCGATACAACGATATCGCTCCCTGGTACGACTATGTGGAGCGCTTCGCTGGCATACAAGGCAGTAAAGAAGGTATCCCTCAGCTGCCCGACGGCCAGTTCCTTCCCCCTATTCCCCTAAACTGTGTGGAAGAACACCTGCGCGACAGCATAAAAGCCAATTTCGGCCGCACCCTGACCATCGGCCGCACCGCCAACCTGACTCAGCCCCACAACGGCCGCGGCTCCTGCCAGTTTCGCAACCGCTGCATCCGCGGCTGCCCCTACGGCGCCTACTTCAGCAGCAACGCCGCTACCCTGCCTGCCGCCGAAGCCACGGGCAATATGACGCTGCGCCCCAATTCAGTAGTGCATTCC
>CAYVVK010001045.1:0-1920 GCA_964454855.1 uncultured Phaeodactylibacter sp.
GCCGGGCGCCTGCCGCGGCTGTTCCGGCCCGGGCCTTTCACTTCTGCTCAGGCCCGGGCCACCGGAAAGCAGAAAATACAAGATGGCTCCCAGGAGTAGTAACAGGAGCGGTATACCCACATACAAGCCCCACTTCCGGACAGTCCGCCACCGCCGGCGCCGGGCCAGTTCTTCCGCGCCGCCCATCATAATGCGGGCCAGTTCCAGCTCTTCGCGCAGTTGAGAGTGTTCTTCCAGCAATCGCTCGAAGGCGAGGCGCTCTTCCTGGCTCATCTGCCCTTTGAGGTAGGCGCGGGCTTGGTCTATGATGTCTTCCAGGCGGTTCAAAATATTAATTTTAGTTGATTGTCAGTTAATTATGATTACCGCTTTTGGCCACAGGGTGACTTTAAAGCCACCGGTTTTTCCATTGCTCCCGAAATTTTTTCTTGCAACGTTCAGATCTTTTCTTGGTGGCGTCGTAGGATAGCCCAAGTTCTTCACTAATTATTTTCAGGCTTTTGCCATCTACAAGGTATCCTTTGATGATCTTCCGGCAGATTTCATCCATGCCATTTTCAAGAATGTCGGCGGCAGCCTTTCTTTCTTCCCTTCGGATCATCTCCTCCTCGGCGGAGGGTCCGGGGTTGTGGGAATGGCCGGCTTCCGTATCTTTCGCTTTCTGCTCCCGCCTGATCTTGTCTCTCCAGAATTTCCACCACTTTCTTCGCAGGATGCTGAAAAAGAGAGTACTGAGCCGGCTTTTTTTCGGGTCGTACTTTTTCTCTTTGCAAACCAAACGGATCAGGGCGATGATCGCCTCGTCGTAGGCGCCTTCCGCCTGGCTCTCGTCACCACCGCCAAGATTTACAACAATACTGTAGGCCATAGGTTTCCAGTGCTTGTCCAGATACAATAGTATCTTTTTCTGCTCATTCGGGTCTTTGGAGCAGAGCTTTGCTATAATTTCGTCGTCCGAGAAGTGCTGAGGCATGTTGGGTTTCCTGTATTGTTCTTTAAACTGGACTGTGGCTTATTGCAGGACGAATGACACAATATAGCGAATTAAAAGCGCTATGCCTGCAAAGAGCATTGTTAATTGTCCCGCCGAGGCCTCCTTTTCACAGCCGTTTTTTTTGGAAAACCTGCCCACGCACGGGCTTGCTTACTGCATGCTATCATCCTGGGGCAGGCTCCTGAGGTTTTAATTTTTTAATTTCGGGCGGTATTTTACGAGTAATTCACTTACAGTAAGCCGCGCAGGAAATGTTATTAGCACAATTTTCTCTATTTTCGTGGCCACGATAAAAAAAAGAAATTTCAAGATGAGGTATATTTTGATATTCGCTGCCTGTTTCACCGTTTCCCTGCTCAGCGCGCAGATCGGCTCGGTAAAGGACATGAAGTCTCAGATGAAAGGCGATGCCGGCTTCCTGAAGTCGCTGGACGGCACCCTGGAGCAGGTGGCCAAAGCCATGGAGGAAGATTATCCCTATCTGGAAAAGCTTTACAAACACTACCACACCCATCCCGAACTCTCCTTCTACGAAACGGAAACTGCCGCCCGCATGGCCGAAGAACTGCGCAAGCTGGGCTTTGAGGCCACGGAAGGCGTAGGGGGAACGGGGGTCGTAGGCGTACTGCGAAACGGCGAAGGCCCCACCATTTTGGTGCGCGCCGACATGGACGCCCTGCCGGTGGCGGAGGAAACGGGCCTGCCCTACGCCAGCATGGTGACTACTACCGATGAATCCGGAAAAGAGGTGGGCGTGATGCACGCCTGCGGACACGATGTACACATGACGGTATGGGCGGGCACCGCCCGGAGGTTGGCGGAAATCCAGGACAAATGGAGCGGCACGCTGGTTTTCATCGGCCAGCCCGCCGAAGAGCGCAGCGGCGGCGCCAAGGCCATGCTGCGGGACGGCCTGTACGAGCGCT
>CAYVVK010001046.1:0-1919 GCA_964454855.1 uncultured Phaeodactylibacter sp.
TTTACAGCTTTATTTTTTGCATCCACAAAAAAGCCTATCACCCCTGCGTGTTCTGAAATAGAGATAACCCGCATGATGGCATTAATAAGCATATGCCTGCCCAATCCTTGATTTTGCTTGCCCCTCGCCGTTGCTAATCGGGCAAGTTTTACAGCAGGGATTTTTCCCTTGTACTTCTTAGCATATTTTTCAGGAAGCGTTTCAGATGATAACTCAAATAAGGATAAGGTATAAAATCCCAATACTTCCTCAGGAATATTTTTATCTACTGCGACGAAAGTCCGGGACAGCCCCTTTTTAAGATTTTGTCTTGCCAGATTCTTTAAGAAATAATTTAATTCCTCAATTCCACAGTCAAAATTCTCACGGTTGTGCCTGCGGCTTAGCTCCATAAAGTTAATCATCAAGGAACTCCCGTTTATATTCCATGGCTGCTTTAACTAACTCTTTGTTTGGTTGAGGCGGATTATCAATTGCTTCAAAAAAAACCTCAGCATCCTTTTGAGTGAGATTCAGCACTCGTTCCTGCTCAATTATTGACTGAGCTTTTTCTAGAGCAGACTGAATTATGAATTGATTCAAGGTGGCCCCTAAAAGCTCGGAAGCGTGCACAAGTTTATCATGTACATGATATGGCATTCTGGTTTGAAATCTTTTTTCTGTAACCGGCATCTTTCCCTCCTATTATTTAAGATTTAATTCAAATATCATAACTGTGCCAAAATAGCAAATAAAAAATGTCATTTTGATACAGAATTGGAAATATTTTTTTATGCACGTATGGAGAGAGAGACATCCTTCATATTATTGCAATATTTCTTGCCAGAAAGGCCTTATCCCGCTGCGGGTGCCGATTTTTATCGTTTTTAACTGACAATCTTTGACCAGTTTTCAGGGCTGGATTGGGTGTGATTTCGGTAGATTTGATTTCAGTCCGATTTCCGGCAGAATGAATTTAACCGGCGTGACAATTATCGGCACATTGGGAAAAAAAATAAAAAAATCGGGCTGCCGGCATACGTTGCCCGATTGAGAGGGAGATTGTGGGGCGAAAAGTATTAAAAGATTTTAGGGGTTGTTAAAGAATTTTAAGGTAAAAGGCTAAAGGTCAAAGGTGAAAGGTTAAAGGTGAAAGGTCAAAGGAGGAAAAGATGGAATGTGAGAAGGTAAGAAGATGGGAAGGTGAGAGGAGGAAAAGCTGAAAGCTCATAGCTCATTGCCCAAGGCAGGCGACGGAGTGCAGAGGGCAGGGGCGCGCTAATGTTACGGGAAAAAACGATAGATATCTTTCCTATGCAATGCTCTCTCCAATATAACTGTTTCGTTCTCTAATTTGAGGCCGATTCGATAGCTGCCAAAACGAATCTTGTGATAAGCAGAGTAGCCTTTTAATTGCTCAACCTTCCGCAACTCAACTATTGAATTAGCCCCAGGGATTTTCTCAAATACGAACTTCTCCATTCTCATTCTTGTTTTTGAAGGAATTTTTGAAAGATCCTTCAAAAATTTTTTCCGATAGTATACTTTCATGGGGCCTTTTCCAATTTATCGTAATACGATTTTGCCTCGCTCACACCAAACACTTCTTCATCTTGGTGTTCCTCCATCAATTGGACCAAAGCATAATTTTCTAAAATTTCTTCAATCTTTTCAAAAGTATCGATCGGAATTTGGACAGCAATTTTCTTGTTTCGTTCATCGACAATATATCGTTTATTGATTGATTCCATTATTCCTCCTGTTTCGTGGGATATTTCCGTATAATTTTGGTTCAAGCCCAGGATGACCCAATTTTTAGGTAATGTCAATGTTACGAAAAAAATTCACGAATCGGGCGAATAGGGGCGTGGGCCAGGGAGCGTGGCTGGTTCGAGGCACGATCGACTTGCTTGTTACCCAGAAAGATCGATCCATTGTCG
>CAYVVK010001047.1:0-1914 GCA_964454855.1 uncultured Phaeodactylibacter sp.
TGTAATCATTTAACAATCGAACCGGAACCCCAGGAAAATGGCTTCTGGCGGTTCGGATTCAATGCAAAATAGGCATAACTAAAATTGTCCAGGCACTCACTTCCCTCCTACTCTCCCGGCCTCATCCTCCAGCCCGGTCTTGCGCCGGCGCGACTGCACCTTCTCATTGCCGAAGCTGTAGCTGAGGCTCAGGCTGCCGCGGCGGCTGTCCCAGCGGCCGCTGCCTATGGCAGTCAGGCCGTTGAAGGAGGACTCGCCGTCCCAGCCCGTTTGGTAGAAGAGGTCGTTGACGCTGATGCGGACGTTCAGCTTATCCTGCAGGAATTTGCGCTGCAGGCCCAGGTCGAGGCTCCAGTTGGATTCGTACTGGAAGACGCCGCCCCATACGCCGGGGCCGGAGTAGTAGCCGGAGACTTCGCCTTTGAAGCCGGCCGGCAGGTCGATGGTGTGCTGCTGATAGATGCTGTAGGTGAAGGCCTGCAGGTCGACCACGGCATCGCCGCCGAAGTCGGCCTGGTTGTCCAGGTAGGAGGCGCTGGCATTAAAGTAAGCGTTCCAGCCTTTGACGATCTGGGCGGGGACGCTGGCGTTGAAGCTGTAGATGGTTTGCTCGGCCAGGTTGTCCCAGGTAATGAAGCCGGCGCGCGGGTCCTCTTCATCGGGAGCGATCAGGCGGGTGATCTGGTCGGTGGTGCGGCTATAAGCCAGCTTGAAGTTGTAGCGGGAGGCCAGGGTATAGCCCAGCTCCAGGTTGTTGACGATCTCCGGCCGCAGGAAGGGGTTGCCCTTCTCGTAGGACAGCTGGCTGATCTGGTTATTGAAGGGGTTCAGGACGTTGTAGTCCGGGCGGTTGATGCGGCGGCTGTAGTTGAGCGACAGCATGTCTTTGGGCGACACCTGCCAGCTCAGCCCCGCGGAGGGGAACCAGCTGAGGTAGTTGAGCGCCACAGGGGGTTCCTGCAGTTCGGGCAGGAAAGCCTGCAGGCCGCCTACCGCATCCGTCTGTTCAGCGCGCAGCCCGGCGGAGAAGTTCCACTTTTTACCGAGCGGGCGGGCGTAGTTGACGTAGCCGGCGTAGACATTTTCTTCGTACTCGAAACGGTTAGACTGCCGGTTGTTGCGTTCCTGCACCCCATTGATCACATCAAAGAACAGGAAGGTATTGTCGGAAACCACCCGGCTGAGCTTGGTGCCCAGGCCCAGCTTACCCCCCAGGATCTCTTCTTCATAATCGGCATTGAAAGTGTAGATGTCAATATCGGTAGGCGTATCGAAGCTGTTGATGATCTCGGTGAGCAGTTGTTCTTCGGCGGCATCGAAGTAGCGGTTGGGCTGCAGGCGGCGGCTGTCGTTCTCGTAGCGGCCGTAGTCGAGGTCGATGTTCAGGCGGCGGCCTTCTTTGTTGTCAAACTGGTAGTTGAGGTTATAAGTATTGTTCCTTCTGCGGTCGTCGGCATTATTGAAGGCCACCAGTATGCTGTCTACACTGGCAGGAGTGGCCTGCTGCGAGATGGCAATGCGGTTGAGCGACCAGCGCTCGCCGTCCATCTGCATGCCACTTACCAGCACACCCAGGGTGTGGTTATCGGCGAGGAAGAGGTCGGCGCCCAGGCGGAAGTTGTAGTTCTGCCATTGGTTGCGGCTGTTGTTGATCTCATCCAGTTGCAGGCCGTTCTGGAAGCTGAGGAATTTCATGTCGTGGTAGTTGTTCCCATCGGCCAGGCCTACTGTAGCGAAAGTGTTAAGTATCTTATTGCGGTAATTGCCGCTGGCATTAACATTGGAACGGTTGTACCGGCCCTGGCTGGAGGTAGCACTTACCGTTCCATTGGCGCCCAGGCTCTTATCCTTTTTCAGGCGGATGTCGATGATGCCGGCATTGGCAATGTACTGGTCCTGGATGCCGTGATCCAT
>CAYVVK010001048.1:0-1913 GCA_964454855.1 uncultured Phaeodactylibacter sp.
ACAAAAATAAGGCTCCCCGACTTTTCACAAATCTTGGGTTGTCAGACTATAACTTTAGAGGAAATAAACTGGTGTTGTATGTTAACCGAACTGGCGATTGAAAATTACCGGCTCTTTCGAAGCTTGCGGCTGGAAGGTTTAAAGCGGGTTAATTTGATAGCCGGCAAGAACAATACGGGAAAAACGGCTCTGTTAGAGGCGCTGCGTATTCTGGCAGCTGAAGGAGATAATACGGTAGTCAACCACATACTGAAACAAAGGGGAGAATTTACTTTAGCTCGCTCTTCTTCTTATGATGGGCTTTTTAACCGTACGGAGCTGGGTAGTGATAAGCCATATGCAAAGATCAAGCTCGACGGCCTGACAATTAATAAAAGCGCTGCCAATCATCGAGACGCCCAATACCAGATAATCGGTCCGGATGGCCGGAAGATGGACTTGGGTGCAAACATCACTCCGGACCACCCCAATGACAGGGCAATTTACGTTCCTTTTATGGGTGACGGCTTCCCATTGGAAGAACTCTGGGAAAACATCGTCCTGACCGAACTGGAAGACGATGTGGTCCATATTCTTCAACAGACTGTCGAACCTACTCTCGTGCGCCTGGATGTAAAGGAAAACCAAACTAAAGTCAGGCTGAAAGACATCCCCAACCCCCTTCCTCTTCAGAGCCTTGGCGATGGGGTGCAACGCATACTCGTCCTGGCGCTTGCCCTGGTCAACGCCAAAGGTAAGATGTTGCTTATCGATGAATTTGAAGCCGGACTCCACCATTCCGTCCAGGAAAAATTATGGGAGCTGGTTTTTGATTACGCTAAAAAATGGGATATCCAGGCCTTCGCTACCACCCACAGCGAGGATACATTACGGGCTTTTTACTATATAGCTTCTCTGCCGGAGAACAAAGAGGAAGCCTTCTTTCTGAGACTGCAATTTGACCGAAACGGGAAACTAGAGGCCGTGCCATATGATATAGGCCGGCTGGAAAGTGCCCTGGAGTTGGACCTTGAAATCCGTTGATGGCTATGGCGCAGCAGTTGATCGTGGAAGGAAAAGATGCCGTCGTACTGGCTAATTTACTGAAGAAGCGCGGCCTCTCTCCGCCGAAAGGCTATTCCAACCCCATTAAATTTCGTGATGAGTTCGTACTAATGACGGGAGGGTACGATAGGGCACTAACCGCGTTACAGGAAGCTTTGGACAATTCAGGTTTATCTAATATCGGTATGGTAGTTGATGCCAATGAAGCTGGGGCAACTGCTCGGTGGCAGGCTATTCGGGGGATACTTGCAGATAAGCTGTCGGAGGAGATAGTTAAAAATGTTCCTCTGAAAGATGGTGGCATGGTCATCAACCATGATAACCTACCGGTGATTGGCATTTGGATCATGCCGGACAATCATTCCAAAGGCTACCTGGAACATTTCGTTGCGGGAATGGTGCCCGATAATGATGAACTATGGGCTTATGCGGAGGAAACATTGCAGGCTCTTGAATCTAAAGGGTTATCTCGCTATTCTTCTGTTAAAAGACAAAAAGCGCTACTTCATACCTGGCTCTCATGGCAGGCTGAGCCGGGAAAGCCTCTTGGATTGGCAGTCGACATGGGATATTTGAATGCCCGGGAGCCGGCAATGAATTCTTTCTCTGCATGGTTTCAGTCGACTTTTGAATTGGAGTGAATACTGAAATTGGGGTGGTCAAACCCTATTTGAAAAAATTCTGCCAGTAGTCCATCAGTAAAAATAGTATTTGCAGGGTAACTTCGAAAGATGTAGAATTAGCCCATAGCATTTCACCTTCTTACAAACCCTACTTGCACATTTTTCGTAAAAAATAGCGAAGTGCAAAATTACCTAAGTAACTGTCCAAAAATAAAGTTTACAATTACGGCAGAGCCGTATAGTTCA
>CAYVVK010001049.1:0-1912 GCA_964454855.1 uncultured Phaeodactylibacter sp.
TTGTTGGGGTATTCCGCCAGAAACTGGGCGATGCCGGTTTCTACTTTTTCCTCATCGAAACCCGGAGCTTCCTGCCGGATGTCCTGCTCGATGCGGACGGCCGGTACGTAGAACTCACCCTCGTGCCAACCCACTGCCGTGTAGCAAAAGAGCGGAAGGGTAGGAGCATTGGGCTCGTTGACGTAGGAGGCCAGGTACAGGCCGGTGTAGGCCGGTGGAATAAAAGCCGCCACGGCCCATCCCTTGTCGCACTCGCGCATCTCCCCGCTTTCCACATCGATGCCCACCTCACGGCGGCCGGGCAGCTCGTAAAGGTTGCCGCCTTCGGGCAGCATGATCCAGTCTTCCTCCGGGATGGGAGAAGCATAGTGGCCGGAACGGCCTACGGCGTAGAGGGAGATGTCTTCGTAGACATTGCCTTCGCCGTCGGAGTAGAGTACGTATGGGTAGTGGTGGAGCTTCATGTTGAGCTGTTTGCTGTTCGCTGTTTGCCGTTCGCAGCCGGCCTCTTAGGCCATTGGTGAAAAGTGAATGGCAAAACGCCAACGGCCTCTTTCGTTTCGGCCCGCAAAGATACGGCCTTTACAACACTTTCGCCAGATAAAAGCATGTATAATAACAGCTTCGGCATAAATGCCAAAAAATGACTCATATTAAATTCCAGGAACCAATTCAAACGGCTTCTGAGGAAAGAGAAGTTTTGATACTTTTTAGGGTTCAACGTGGGCGGGCATGCGGCGGGCGGGCGCTTAAGATTCACCAACCCTTTTCAGGATCTTCTCTTTCAAAGTTGTTGATATCCTGAAGTCAACCTTTTCCAGTTTCTCGATTATTGGGCCCACCTTTTCAATCAGGCCAATTTCCTTGGCCTTCACCGCTACTCCTAATATTCCGGTTATTTTAATGCCCATCATTTTGGCTACTCTTCTTCCTTTCTTCTCATCAATGACCAATACTTTCAATGGCTAAGGCAATAGCACTTGATTCTCCTCTGTCGAGTTCCAGTTCCAAGATCGATATCTTCTTCTTGTCTGTTACTTCTTCGACCGTTATCCAATCAGGCAGGGGCTCCCCAAATTCAGATTCGATCTCGGGGGTCATGGTTACTTGCTCATATACTTGACGAAGTAGCTGTAGTTCACCAATATTGCTCAGGGCTATCAGGCAGCTCGAATCCGCAATAATTACTCTTTCAGGCATTTTCCAGGTCTTCTTCTAATTCTTCGTATTCATATCCAAATAAAGAAACATTGTATTTGCCCAAGATCTCTACAAATGACCGCTTGGATATGCCAACGATCTCTGCAGCCTGCCCGGAACTCAGCTTGCCTTCTTCAAACAACCTGGACGCTATCAGCATTTTCAGTTCAAAATCATTGATCTTGACACTATCTGGTATCTGTATTTGAAAAACACTCATAATCTTCTGGTCATTAAAATTTTAGCTTCTCCCCAAATTCGGCTGCCTATCATAGCTTGTTAAGTTAACTCTATTTATGGATTATAGCAATCGTTTATCTCTGATCATTGTGAATAAACCCGGGGCCTTTTTTTCATCCAGCATATTTTTCCAACTTTGATAGGCTGCCATGTAGGCTTCCTCCTGCCCCTCTTTGATCTTATGCTCTCTGATCAAAATGAGCCCATCCGATCCATAACGGGCGGCAGCCATGGCATTGGCCACTCTGGCATTATCGTAGTACCCATACTCCCGTGTGATCTTTTCGCCCTCATTAAATTCATAGGAAATATGCACGGGGATAGCCAGCTTTTTAGGAGGTGACTTTCAGCTCACCTCCTAAATTGGAAGCCAGGCCAAGTCAGGGGATGAACTCGAAGTCATCCCCTGACAAATCCCACTAAGGGATCGCGCAACAATAAATTACCCATTTAGACTCGTTCTTTTGCGCGC
>CAYVVK010001050.1:0-1417 GCA_964454855.1 uncultured Phaeodactylibacter sp.
CAGCACCGGCAGGGCCAGGCCCTCTTCCGCCAGGCGCGGCTCCAGCAAAGCGCCAAAGCCCTCCTCCGGACTAAGCCCTTTCGCTACGGTAAGGTTACTTCCGAGCAACAGAACAACCGGCTGCCGGCTGATGTGCAGGGGCAGGCCCGCCCTTTCGGCGCCTTCTGCAGAAACGATAAGCTCCGATGGCGGCGCCTTCTCTTCTTCGGGAGGCGATTCGCTGGAACAGGAGAGGACGGCCAGGGCAAGACATAGCAGCAACAGATAACGGCCAATCATTGTGGTTTGGTTTTCAAAAAGTCGATATTCCTTTTAAGTCCTTTGTACTTGGTGCGCTTGACGGCCGACTTGCGGAAGAGCTCCCGGAACACTTCTTCGGTGACCTCTTCCCAGTCTCCCCTGTCCATCTCCAGCAGTTCTTCTTTAGGTTCGAATTCCGGCTCATCATGAGATCGGGAAAAGCGATTCCAGGGGCATACCTCCTGGCAGATGTCACAACCGAACATCCAGTTTTCCATCTTTCCCTGAAATTCCTGCGGAATGGCCTCCTTCAATTCTATGGTCAGGTAGGAAATACACTTGCTGCCGTCCAGCAGGTAGCCCTCTTCGGAAATGGCATCGGTGGGGCAGGCGTCGATACAGCGGCGGCAGGTGCCGCAGTAGTCTTTGATGGGGCTGTCGTACACCAACTCCAGGCCGATAATGGCTTCGGCCAGGAAAAAGTAGGAGCCCGCTTTGGGGTGGATGAGCATGGTGTTCTTGCCCGTCCAGCCCAGGCCGCTGCGGCGCGCCCAGTCGCGTTCCAGTACCGGCGCCGAATCAACGAATACCCGGCCGCCTACCTCTCCGATCTCTTCCTGAATGAAGGCCATTAGTTGCTTCAGTTTGTCTTTGACTACAAAGTGGTAATCCTTGCCGTAAGCATACTTCGAGATCTTCGGGGCATCCGGCGCCTTCTGCTCCTTGCCTGTATAGTAATTGTACATGAGGCTGACCACGGATTTGGCGCCGGGCACGAGCTTTCGGGGGTCCACCCGCTTTTCGAAGTAGTTGGCCATATAGCCCATCTTCCCGTGCCGGCCCTGGTTGAGCCAGGCTTCCAGGCGGCGCGCCTCCTCGTCCATGTGTTCTGCCCGGGCGAAGCCTACAAAGCTGAACCCCAGCCGCAGCGCCTCTTCTCTGATCATCCTCGTATGTGCTGCCTGCTTCGTCACGTGTTTAAATATATTATAAAAAAGCCCGGCGCCGAAGCTCCGGGCATGCAATAAAGCGTGAAGTAATATATGCTATACAACGCCCTTTTCCAAATGATTCCTCTCTGCCGGGCTTTAATGGCAAAATTGATAAAAGTCATTCTGCCCGTTGCCAATTGTCATTCGATATCCCTTTCTAAAAATGCATTTTTGATAATGAAAAT
>CAYVVK010001050.1:1427-1904 GCA_964454855.1 uncultured Phaeodactylibacter sp.
GGGTAAAAAACTCCTCACTCATGAACCCTAACTTTGAAATCACAGGCACAGAATTATTGATGGGCGTGGGTATTGGGGTGATCGTATTGCTTGCCCTCATATTCGTATTCCGGTTCTACTTCAAGCGCCGCGCTGAAAAGGGCCTGACTAAGGAATATGAAGACAAAAAATGGGACTCTCCTCTCGAATCCAGAAACAAATACCCGGAAGTAGATGTATTTCGTTACAGCGCTACCTTCTGGCGGTTTAGCCTGGTAGCTGTCCTCCTGCTCATCATCGCAGCGTTTAACTGGACGGTATACGAAAAAGAAGTCTTCATACCGGATGACGCTCTGGCATTCGACTCCGACATCGAGGTGGAAGTACCGCGCAGCGCCGCTCCTCCTCCTCCTCCCCCTCCGCCGCCGCCGCCTACTATCGAAGCGGTACCGGATGTGGAGCTTATCGATGAGGAACAGGTAGAGTTTGTCGACCAGT
>CAYVVK010001051.1:0-1903 GCA_964454855.1 uncultured Phaeodactylibacter sp.
GGATATCCCTTTAAAAGGTAAAAGGTAAAAGGTGAAAGGTAAAAGTGAAAAGTGAAAGGTAAAAGTGAAAAGTGAAAGTGAAAGTGAAAGTGAAAGTGGCTATAAATTTTTAGGCTCTTACAAACATGAAGTATGAAAACCACGCTACAACCCTTAAATAAGCAGGTAGCCGAAAAAGAGGAGCTTCCTGTCCGCATACTGCAGTTTGGTGAAGGCAATTTTCTGCGCGCCTTTGTAGACTGGATCATCCACAGGATGAACAAAAGCATCGATTTCGGCGCCGGGGTCACGGTCGTGCAGCCCATCAACCGGGGTATGGTATCTTTGCTCAATGAACAGAATGGCTTGTATACCCTTTATCTGCGCGGTATAAAAAACGGAAAGGTGGTGAGCGAGCATGAGCAGATAGCATGCATTCAGCAGGGCCTCGACCCTTATCAGGATCACGAAGCCTTCCTGCGGGAAGCCCGCCGGCCGGAACTGCGCTTCATCGTTTCTAACACCACGGAAGCCGGTATTGCCTTCAATGAGAACGACCGGCTAGAAGACCAACCACAGGATAGCTTTCCGGGAAAACTCACGGCCTTTCTGTACCACCGATATCAGCATTTCTCGGGTGCAGCAGATAAGGGCTGCATTCTTCTTCCCTGCGAACTCATCGACCGAAATGGGGATAAGCTCAAGGAGATATTGTTCCGCTACGCCCAACTCTGGAAGCTGGAAGCCGGCTTTACCGGATGGCTGGAAAACAACTGCATCTTCTGCAATACCCTGGTGGACCGCATCGTACCGGGCTACCCTAAAGACCGCATAGAAGAGATCTGGCAGGAACTGGGCTATAAAGACCAGTTGGTGTGTGAAGGAGAACTCTTCCACCTCTGGGTCATCGAAGGGCCGGAAAGCGTGAAGCGGGAATTCCCCGCCGACAAGGCCGGCCTGAACGTCGTCTTTACAGACAATATGGAGCCGTACCGCACCCGCAAGGTGCGCATTCTCAACGGAGCCCATACTTCCATGGTGCCTGTAAGCTACCTCTATGGCCTGGAAACCGTGCGCGAGACAGTAGAGCACCCGGTGCTGGGGAAATTTGTCCGGGAGGCCATCTTCGAGGAGATCATTCCCACCCTGAACCTCCCCCAAGATGAACTGGAGCAATTTGCCGGTGATGTGCTCGACCGCTTTCGCAACCCCTTCATCAAACACTATCTGATCTCCATCGCCCTGAATTCCGTTTCCAAGTTCAAGACCCGGGTACTGCCCTCCCTGCTGGAATACGCAAAGCGCAAAAACAGCCTTCCCGGACGGCTCGTCTTTGCCCTTGCCGCCCTCATCCAATTCTACAAAGGCGAACAGAATGGCCAGCCCATCCTGCTGCAGGATGACGAATGGGTGGTCGAATTCCTGAAAAAGCAATGGAGCCGGTACGATGGTTCGGATGCCGGCATGGAACAGTTAGCGGAATCCGTACTGCAATGGGAAGACGCCTGGAAGGAGGATCTCAGCCAGATTGCCGAATTAAAGGAACGGCTCACCAAATACCTCCTGGCCATCGAAAGGGAGGGTATGGAAAAGGCCTTGCAGCATATCGATTTCAAAGGCTAGTGGTGAAAGCCTGCCAGCGGCATTTTCATTATTTCATTTTTTGGCCACCTTTTCTTCAATCGGCGATTGTCGGAGATCAATCCTTATACCTATGCAAAAATCTATTGCGATCATTTGTGGCGGCGGCCCTGCGCCTGGTATCAATACGGTGATCAGTACGCTAATCTGGCTGTTGTTGTGCGCTCCGTTAATCGCCAGCGCACAGCAAAAAGATTTCCCAAAAGACACCACCTACTCCATACAAATCGCCTACGAAAAGCTCAAAAAGAACTACCCTTTCGTCTCTCCCATCGAGCCTCAG
>CAYVVK010001052.1:0-1895 GCA_964454855.1 uncultured Phaeodactylibacter sp.
CTTCAGACTCTGCTTTCGAAGCAGTATAAGTAAACTAAATCTGTCCGCCTACTTACTTATCCTCAACCTGATCGAACGCTATTCCACTAGCCGCTTCCCCACGGCCGGTGCGCTTCCGGCGGCCCAGCCAGGTATACACCCTGCCGTCCAGCCAGCGGGCGCGCTGGAAACGGCGGGTGACTTCGATGCCCGCCCGGGGCACTTCCTCTTCGTGGATGAAATAAGGCTGCTTGTCCGCCTGGTCCAGGCCCTGCCGGAGTATCTTTCCGCGCGGTTCCACCCGGGAGCCTTCTATACCATCCGTCAGGCGGGGCATGGCGGCGCGCTGCAGGCGTACTTCGCGGTAGGAGGCATCCAGTTTTCTGACGATAAACGGGATCCAGTTTTCCGGTACGGTAGTGCCCAGAATGTAGCGGATCTTAGCCTCATTTTCCTCCAGGCTGAGTTCCTGGCCAAGGCCTTGCCCCAGGAAATAGCTGGCCAGCGCGGTAGCCGCCTCGTAGCCACTCCCCCCCCTTCCATCTATGCCTGGTATGATCTTCTCCACACCCCACACCATATTGGCCATCTCATCGCGGGCGAAGGCCACTTTTTCAACGGGCTGGCTTTCCTGTAACTTCGCGACGGCGGGAGGCAGGAACAGTCGTGGATCAAGCGTTCCTTTACCGTCCAGGACATTGAGTTTGTACAGCGCCCAGGCCTGCTGGTCGGCAGGGTCGCCAAAGCCGGCGGGGCGCACTAAGGTCCGTATACCGAACACATCGGTTACGACAATGCCCTGTATTTCACATAACGATCCCACCTCCAGGTTGTAGGGCAACACGCTCCAGTCGTTGCCGTACACCAGGCCGAATTCGGCCAGCATCATATGAGGGACGTCAGTAGTGTCAAGGCTAAGGCTGCCGAAATCGATCCGGCGGTCTTCAAATTCCCACCAGCGGACATTAGGCATGCCGGTATATTCGATCTGGGTAGGAATAAAAGCAATAGGTTTTTGAGACTCGAACCGGCTTTCTTCGAATACCTGGCCGTCCGGGCCTTCCAGGCGGGCGCCGGCATCCACATCAAAGGAATACCAGTCCAGATGGCCGTGGTGGTATTCCTCGGCCACCAGCGTCGTCCGGCCTCTGTCGGCGGCATCATCGGGAGCGGAGACGGCAAACTGATATTCCAGCTGGGAAGGCGCCCAGGCGTCCTCCACCTCTGTATCCGGTTGGGCATACAGGCGGAAGTACCAGTTCTTCAGCTCCTGCCCCAATTCCTGCAGGCCCTCTTTATCCGCTCCAAATGTGTCATGATCATCCACCCATGCGGAGAAGGCGCCGGACTGTATGGCCTGCAGCAGGCGAATGCCGTCCGGCAGGCGCCCGCTCACCGACCGTAGCCGCTGCCAGGCCGCCTGATCGCTCTGCAGCTGCGCTTTTGCCAGCCCCTCTTCGGTGGGTTCCCGGAAGGCGTATTCCTCCAGGAATTCCCGCTTGTAATCTGCTGAACCCAACCCCGCCTGTTTCAGCAGCTTCCACCAGTGGCGCCCGATCCGTATCCGCAGTTCCAGCTCTTCCACCGGGTTTTGCAGCGCTCCGCTTATCAGAGGCTCTCGTTCCACTTCGGCTTCCAGGGGCAGCAGGCCATTATAGGGGACGGACGGCCCCCAGGCTCTGCTCCGGCCCGGCCCTTCTTCTCCCTCCTTTTTTACCGCGTACCGGTTGAGGCGGGTGGTGTCCAGCTGCACGCGGGCCTGCACAGCCGAGCCGGCGTCCTCGCCCCTGAATTCTCCGAACTGCCACTGCCGGCAAAGCATCCACAGGGGGTCTCTTACCTCGGCGCGCAGGCTACGGCTGAAATCGGTTCGGCGGGGCCTGCCTTCCAGGCGGTTGTAGGCCACGATGGCTGCT
>CAYVVK010001053.1:0-1894 GCA_964454855.1 uncultured Phaeodactylibacter sp.
GAATTCTTCTTCCATGCGCAGAATATATTTCGCCAGCTTATAGCATTCCAGCTTGACCAGCGTTTTGTACCGTACCTTCCGGTTGAGGCTGCGGTGTTTGATCGTCTTATCTAGCCGTTCCTCGAAGGACCGGATAAAGATCTTGCGGGCATTGTCTTTCAGAAAACAGCCGCCCAGTCGTTGCTCAAAGTGTTTAGGCTTCAGCTCTCCCCGGTTGAGCAATTTGAAAATGGTGCGGTCCACCAGGATGGGCTTGAATACCTCCGCCAGGTCGAGTGCCAGGCTGTAGCGGCGCGCGCCGGGCTCGTGCAGAAAGCTGATCGTCGGGTTGAGCTGGGTATGGTAGATCTGGTCGAGCGCCAGGGTGTAACACATCATATTGCCAAAAGAGATCAGGGCGTTGATCTCGTTCGAGGGCGGCTGTTTGGCCCGCCCGTTCATCGGGAAATCAGGCACGATACGGCCGAAAGCCTGGTAGTAGGCCTGCCGGCAGTTGCCCTCCAGGCCCATAAGTTCAGAAACATCCGCGCTGGAAGGCAGGGCAGCACGGTATTGCTCTATATTGGTGATGATGTCATCCATCGGCTCGCGTCGCTGGCCGTAGTAACGCAGGTTCTTCAGCATGTTGAAGCTCGCTCCGCGCACCAGCGCCTGGGCAATGTGCAGGCGGCGCTTGCTGTTCAGGTAAGCGCGCGTCTGTTCTACCTGCATCTTGCCGGCCAACAGGTATTCCTTGGGCTGGAAAGAACCGGTATAGTGCTCGTAATAATCGAAGAAGTGAACGGGGATGCGCTGTTTGCCCAGAAAATTGAACAGGGCGCTGTTGGCGTCGATGCTGCCGAAAATATACAGCGCCTCGATCCCTTCGACGGGCAGGTATTTGGGCTTGGCTTCCTGGCCCAGCTCGTCAACGGCGGTGAATTTCAGGGTGTTGTCGCGGCGGGCCATGCGCCCGGGATTGAAGAGATAGTAGGTTTTTTTCATGTGAGTTTTGATGTGGTGATATAGTAGTGACGCAAAAACCCAAAAATTTCAAAACGGCCTACTCAGAAAAGCAAAATTCATAATACGCGCACTTCCGGCAAATCCCCTTCTTTACCAACGGTGGGCAGGCTTCCAATCCTATGATCCGCTGTGCCTCGGCCTCCCAGAGCGGGATCTCCCGCCGGGCCTCTTCCGAAAGCCACACCTCTTCGGTTTCCCGCAGGCGCGGGTATTCCAGCAAGCCGTGGGATACAGGCACCCCGTTGCGCTCCAGCACAAAGAGATAGAAAAGCAGCTGCGCCCGGTGCGCATCCTCCCGCTTGTTCGACTTCTTAACTTCCCGAACAATGCCCCGCTGCGCATCGTAATGGTCTATCTTGATGCCCTCGACTTCCAGCGCCTGCCAGCGCACCGCCCGCTGCGGGTAGCTGTGTTCGTCGATGAACTTGCCTTCTGCTACCAGCTCACTGTTGTGCTCCATGTTCAGGCCATTGGCGAACAGCCAGAGCTTGCGGTGGCAGAGGTGGAGGTAGGCGATGTGGGTGCCGGTGGTGTGCATGGTGAAAAACTATTTTATAATTCGTATTTTTATGACAAATCAACCGCTGATGATCACCGATTTTAACCAGCTCGACCTCGACAAGCGCTATACCTACGCCGACTACCTCTCCTGGCGGTTCGAGGATGTGGTGGAACTGATCCGGGGTAAGGTGTTCAGAATGTCACCGGCGCCCGGTACTTCTCATCAACATCTGTCCGGCAATATGTTCAGTATCATTCATCAATACCTTAAAGGCAAACCCTGCCGGGTTTTTGCCGCCCCCTTTGACGTCCGCCTGCCCCTTCCCCCCGGCCGCAGGGCTGTTAAGTTCTAATTAGCCGAAAGAGTTCTTTGACATTGGCGCCAAAT